>NZ_JBYSWU010000019.1:0-133072 GCF_058781505.1 Paraburkholderia sp. FW306-2-2C-D06C
CGAACGGCGGTCCATCCTTCAGGAAACTCCGCGACAACCTCGTTTTTACCCTCCCTCACCCACTTCACGCGCCATGCCCGCGCCATCGCCTCGCGCATGCGAGAGACCGACTCGTAGCCGGCCGGCAACTCGATCGACATCGGAAGAGTAATGAGGTTGTCTTTCCAGAGTTTGGTTTCGTCGTCGACGCGCTCGACCACGTCGAATACCCCTGCTTCGAATGGGTTCTCGGGCCGGCTCGATACTCTCACCTTCCCGTCGGGCAGACCCTCGAAAAGGCGCTCAGCATCATGGCGGGTAAGTTTTGTCTTTCCTTTCTTCATTGGTCTCTCTGCAGCAAAGTTGTCTCGCTAACGCCTAGCCCTAATGACCGAAGTCGGGCGCCACTTCCTCTCACGCGCGTTTGAAGGTGCTCACGATCCTATTCTGCGCTATTCGCTTGTTCCCGGCTTGCGCGGCGGCAATGGCACGGCTTGTGCCGCCGTCCCTGCTGCCGGATATCGGATGGATCGATCCACGCCAAGGGCTGGAGGATGTGCGGACGAGCGATTATCGACTTCTCGCAAACTCGCTTTCTACGACCGACAGCGATTATCGAATGGAAGGAGACGGCAGAACCCGGGAACTGAACTCCCGCACACGGCCCGTCTGAGTCATTCAGGCGCGATCTACCTCCGTCCGCTTCCGAACCGATTTCGGCCGATCGTCGAGCAGATCGTGAGCCAGTCCATGACCTTGAAAAAGTAACGCTCTTTCTTCACGTCCATTACGAAACCGGCAAGAGGCCTGCCGCGTTGGCGGCAAGCCAGGTTTCAGTCAATGAGATCGGCACCTGTCGTAAGGACAATCTTTCCAAAGTGTGTGCCGGAATCGATCAGTTCGTGAGCGCCGCGAGCGTCGGCAAGCGCAAAGGTCTTGTAGACAACCGGCTTGATCTTGCCGCTCTCGATGTGCGGCCACACCTGCCGCTCAAGTTCATTGATGATCGTCGCCTTGTCCGCGGATGTGCGCGATCGCAATGTTGAGCCCATATGCGTTAAACGTTTCGTCAACATCGGCAAGATGTTGAGATCCTTCGCCGGCCCCTTGATCACGCCCACCTGGAGGATCCGTCCGTCCACGGCTGCGGCGTCATAGTTTCTGGCTACATAGTCGCCGGCAATGATGTCGAGGATCACGTCGACGCCTCTTCCATCGGTAAACCGCTTCGCTTCGACGACGAAATCTTCCTCGCGGTAATCTATCGCGAGATCTGCGCCTAGCGCCAGGCTGGCCTCCCGATGCGTCTGCGAGCCAACTGTCGTGATGATTTTCGCAGCACCGAATGCCTTCGCCAGCATGGTCGCCGTGGTACCGATACCTGACGCGCCACCATGGATCAACACTGATTCGCCGGCAACCAGCTTGCCGCGCTGGAACAGGTTCAGCCATACCGTCATAAACGTTTCGGGCATGGCCCCCGCTTCCACCAACGTCAGGCCTTTGGGGATATGCATCGTGTTGCAGGCGTACGCGACGGCATATTCTGCATAACCACCGCCGGGAATCAATGCACACACCAGTTCGCCGATCCGGAATTGCGACACGTCGGAGCCGACGGCAACCACTTGACCTGCCACTTCCAGCCCTGGAATGTCCGAAGCGCCGGGGGGCGGATCATATAGCCCTTTACGCTGGAAAACGTCTGGACCGTTCACGGCAGCCGCGTGGATGCGGATCAGAACCTGATCGGCGGCCGGCATCGGCACAGGGCGCGTAGTCGGCACCAGGACCTCAGGACCGCCGGGCTGTTTGATCTCAATGGCCACCATGGACGACGGCACACGATAAGTTGAAGCAGACATGGATACACTCCTTCGATTGATGAGGCTCGATTGATCCGGTCGGATCACTGAACGAGGAACTCTTGCGCTCAGTATAGGAGTCGACATTGATGAATCTGCGCGGCATTATTCACGTGGTCCGATGCAAATTTGCATCAGGAGGGCGGCACGATGAACTGGGACGACGCGCGAGTGTTTCTCGCGGTGGAGCGCGAAAAAACGCTCCGTGGAGCGGCCAGGACGCTCAATCTCGATCAGGCGACGGTCGGCAGACGGATTGCGGCACTAGAGCACGCCCTGCGCGCAACGCTCTTCCTGCGCACCTCTGAGGGTTACGCGTTGACCGCCGCAGGCGAAACCGCGCTGAGATCAGCGGAGAAAATGGAACACTCCGCGCACGAACTCGTCAGACAAACTCAAGGTACGGATACACGGCTGGCGGGGGACGTAAGAGTCACCAGCACCGACTCGATCGCGCTCGAATTCCTGCTTCCCGCCATCGAACGCCTGCATGCTGCGCATCCCGAAGTGCGCGTCCTGCTGGACACGTCGACGCGCATGCTAAATCTGGCAAAGCGTGAAGCGGATATCGCGGTTCGGTCAGTCAGGCCGGACAATCCCGATCTGATCGCGCGGCGCCTTGCTCGCTGGCCCATGGCGCTCTTTGCATCGAATGCCTATCTCGAGCAGCACGGCAAGCCCGCCGCTGGCTCCGCATTCGCGGGCCACGATCTTGTCGTCTATCAGGGAAACTGGACCGGTAATCGATCACCGGCTCTGGCTGGCGAACCGACACACGCGGGGCGCATCGTATCGACCTTCAATTCCAGCCTCTGCGTACCGCGGTAAAGGCCGGCATCGGCATCGGTGAGCTTCCGATACATCTGGCTGAACACGACGGCCTCGTGCAGATATGGCCGGAACCCGCACGGGGGGCGGTCTACGAAATCTGGCTCGTCACGCATCAAGACCTTCGGCATACCGCGCGCATCGCGGCAATGATTGAGGGCATTGTCTCCGCGTTCGAAGATCATACCAACCACACAAAATAGGCACGCACGGCCTAGAAGTGGCCGCTTGTTGCCTGTCGTGACCGGCGGATGGCGGCGCAAATCCGATAAAAAACTCAGAAGTGGGCATGCCGCGCGGGGAGCCATCCGACGATGTTGTCGTCGCTGGTAATGGGCGGGAAGGTCCGAGCCGCGAATGCCGCTTCCCGCCATCCGGTAGACGCCTGCAAACCGCTCGCGGGGCTCGGGTGATACCGACCGGGTGTCCCGGACCCGCCAGCGGTTTCTACGGGCCATAAGGTGAGCTTTTTCGGGAGCAGTGCGCGGTCACACACCTTGCGCAGCGCCCGATGCTCGCGCCGTACCGGTTCGCTTCGGTAATGCACCTCGACGCGCATTTTCGCGCGCAGGTTGGCACCGACAGAATCGCCAAGCTGTACCTGTCGGTTTTCATTTGGTAGCCTCAAGCCGCTCGCGCAGCCAGTCGGTCACTGTAGCTTCCGGCGGACAGCCGTATTCGAGCAGCACGAGCCGGATATCGTTAAGCACCTGTTGAACCGCGTTGTACACGTAACGCGACACGTAGTTCTCCTGATCCTGTCCGAACACCGTCCCTCCGTCGATGTCGATCAGCGCGAGGCGCATGCGACCCAGCAGCTCGCGCTGTGAGAGCGTCAGGTTCCTGTCATGCAGGGTGCGCGTGGCGTCTTCAGCCAGCCGCTCACGCTGCCGTGACTGCAACTGCGCGATGCCCTTGAGGGTTTCATGTTTCATGATTTGGTCCCCGTTTCATTTTTGTCGTGCCGGTCAAAGCGGGCGTGTGATTATTGGTCGTCTGTCCGATTGCGCGCTGCAATCTATACGAGCGGTAGCGCGCCCGGTTCAGGCCACGGCAAAAACTTCCCCCATGCCGTGGATCAACAATACCCATTTGCCAATGATTTTCTGTGCGCTGATACGCATTGGGCGATACCCCTATCCAGTCGGTTCCGCCCAAGGAACTCCCGCAGTTTTGAACCGGAGCAACGTCACCGATAACCTGGCCGTTCTCCTGTGTGAAGAGGGGCGCTGCGAAGAAGCGCTGGCTGTGTTTGACAGGGCTTTGGAATACTTCCCGGACGACTGCCAGCTTCACTTCAACCGCGCCGTTGCCCTGGAGGAGCTAGACCGCGCCGACGATGCGCTGAATGGCTACGGCAAGTGCCTCGCGATTGAGCCGGATTACGCGGACGCACACTACAACCTTGCAAGACTCAAGGAACTTCGAGGGGACAAGCAAGGCGCGCTCCGAGCTGGCCACAGGACCCGAAAGAAGTCGGTGCTACTATCTTAGGCTCAGATCAAGCCCCCTTGCCGATACCCGCCTCTGACGGCCGTTCGAATTTCCACCCAGCACCTTCGTTCGAAGGAACAAGCAGTGACCCGATCACACTCGCCGGCGCGTTTCGATGCACCCGGAGATGAACAGCATCGACGTATCGTGAATGCCATTCATGACCATGGCTGGTCGGAACAGGACAATTTTTTTCCGCCGGATTTGACGCTCGCGCTGGCGTTGGAATGTGCAGCGCTTGCGACGGCCGGGACGCTCACATTGGCGCTTGTCGGCCAGGGCGCGGCACGTTCTCTTCAGCCCGATGTGCGCGGCGACCGGATTCAGTGGCTGGAGGCGGGCCAGTCCGAAGCCCGAGACCGGTATCTCGCGATCATGGAAATGCTGCGTATTGCGTTGAATCGCGGGCTCTTTCTGGGACTCGAAGAATACGAAAGCCACTTCGCATGCTACGCCCCGGGCGCTTCGTATCAGCGACACCGCGATCAATTTCTCGATGACGATAGCCGCACGGTGTCCGTCATCGTCTATCTGAATGCGGACTGGCTGCCCGAGCACGGCGGTGCATTGCGGCTACATCCTGAGGGCTTGAGCACGCAGGACATCTCGCCAGTCGGCAGCCGGCTCGCAGTGTTTCTATCCGCCGACATGCTGCACGAAGTACTGCCCGCGACGCGCGACCGCATGTCGCTCACGGGATGGTTTAGACGCCGCTCGTGATCTCCCAGGCCGTTCCGGGGCACCGTGATTTTCGTGCTGCTCACGCTGGCGATTACCCGCTGGGTAGCCCGGCGCACCCGGTCAGGGTACGTACGATGGTTCTGGTGCAAACCGGCCTACGGATCGGTTAAAGTGGCGATTCAAGCAATCTGGTGGCCGGTGATGAGCAAGCGGAAAGGTCTGGAGGGGGTGTTCGACGGTCGGCATTTTGATCGTGAGATCATTGTTCTGTGTGTGCGCTGGTATCTTCGCTACAAGCTCAGTCTGCGCGATCTTGTCGAGATGATGGCCGAGCGGGGCTTGTCGCTGGCTCATACGACAATCATGCGCTGGGTGAAGCGCTTTACGCCGGAGTTCGTCAAGCGCTGGAACCGTTTCGCAACCCCTGCGAGACAGTCGTGGCGTGTTGACGAGACCTATTTGAAGATTCGTGGCAAATGGGCCTATCTTTACCGGGCGGTGGATCGGGCCGGCCAGACAGTGGACTTCATGCTCAGGGCGAAGCGCGATGTGACTGCGGCCAAAGCCTTTTTCAGCAAGGCCCTCAAGCAACAGGGCCAGCCACCGGAGACGATCACGCTCGATGGGTATGCTGCCTCGCACCGGGCCGTGCGTGAGATGAAGGGCGATGGCCTGCTGCGTGAGGACACGAAGGTCCGGAGCTCGAAGTACCTGAACAACCTGATCGAACAGGACCATCGAAACATCAAGTCGAGAACGAACGTGATGCTCGGCTTCAAACGGTTCAGCAATGCCGCGATCACGATTTCAGGCATCGAGTTGATGCATCGCATTCGCAAGGGTCAGTTCGACCTCTGTGCTCTCGGGATCAAGGATACCGCAGCGCCCTCCATCTGGAATGCCGTCCTCTTCAATAAATAAGGCATCCTTATTTATTGAAGACATCTCCGCCCCACCGGCTATTTGCACCAGAGCCCCGAATACATGTTCGACGGTCCGCCTGCGCACGGTCATCGCATCAGGCGTCTTGTCCAGCCGACGTTGAACACCTTCCAACGGCACTGTCACGTTGCCGAGATGGTCGAGTAAGATCGCGTGATGAAAAATGCAAAATCGCTTTACCACGGTCATCGCTTTCCGGCGGCGGTCATCAGTTGCGCGGTGCGTTGGTATTTCAGGTTTCAGCTCAGCCTGCGTGATATCGAAGAACTGTTGTTCGAGCGCGGGGTTATCGTCAGTTACGAAACGGTCCGACGCTGGTGCGATAAGTTCGGTGCGTGCTTCGCACACCGTGTGAAAGCGACGCGTCGCAAGCCCGGCACCACATGGCACCTTGACGAAGTGTTTGTGACGTTGCGCGGCAAGCCTTACCTGTTGTGGCGCGCCGTCGATCAACACGGTGCTGAACTCGATATCCTGCTACAGAAGCGCCGCGACAAAGCTGCAGCGAAGCGGTTTTTCAAGCGCGTGCTTGCCTCGTGCGCTGAGGCACCGCGTAAGATCGTGACCGATCAACTGCGCAGCTATCCGGCGGCGAAAGCCGAGATTCCCGAATTGGTTCACGTCAAGCACGTCTTCGTTAAAGCCAGCGCGCGGGTCAATAACCGGGCCGAAAACAGTCATCAGCCGAAGCGCGAACGCGAGCGACGCATGCGTGGCTTCCGCGTTCCTGAACGCACGCAGGCTTTCCTATCGAGCCTCGGTCCGATCCGGCAGCACTTCGCGCTCAAGCGACACCTGCTACGCGCCTCGCTCTATCGCAAACAGCTCGCGGCACGCTTCGCCGCCTGGCATCGTTTCACTGAGATCACCCAAGGTCCGTCCGCTTTCTGAGCAAATGCGCGTCCTCTCCGCTAATGCGTCGCGAACGCTTCAACGTGACAGCGCCCTCCTGACTCACGCGCAACAGGTATCGTAGCCGGTATTGAGGTGGGCGATGAACCGCTCACGCCGCAAGCCGGCAAGCACGCATCGCTGGCATGTTCGTGTTTGGTGGGAAAACGTTCCACGATCCGTCATCGTGTCGGAAGAAGACGATGGCCAGATATCCTTGGGGTCCAAATGTACCAACGCGCACGTAGCGCCTGCGATCCGATGGAGTGCGGCTGCATTCCATCACGCGCACTGTCATTGCCGAATCGGTCCAAAACCACTTTTCAACCAATACGCGCAGGGACCTCTCACCGGTATGCATGTCGTTCTCCTTCAACCAATTTCGTCTCTCGCTGCACGCCTCATCAGCGTGGTCATGCCATCGAAGGATCGGTCAGGCTCGCGGATTGGCTGGGGAGACCATTGCAGCTGGTCGCTGGCGAACCGGTAGAGACTCGCTGAAAAGTGCGACTGCTCTTCTGTCAGACAATCGGATTCAATGAGTTCTGGAAACTCGCCGAAGCGGGCCGATCCTGTCTCCTGTTTGCATAGTTCTGCGTTGCCGCAGGCCACCGGTCTGTGTTCCGTCAGGCGCCGCGATGTTCGTATATGAGCTCATCGCTCATTACTATCCTAGTTCGAGGGCTGCAATAATGCAACTATGTGTTGCATTATATGGGTGCGCTCGCTGGGAGAGATGGCTCATCCCGGCAGACGTTGAAGCGTCGTTGTTCGAGCGGGGCATCTGCCGGTGCCACGACACAATCGCACCTCGCCGCGAAACCGCAAAAGCGATATTCTTTCGTCAACTCCCCATATCGACTCGATATCGCGCCATGGAATTGCGTCACCTCCGGCATTTCGTCGCGGTCGCCGAGACCCAGCATTTTGGTCGCGCGGCAGCACGGCTTGGCATGGCCCAGCCGCCGCTCAGCCAGTCCATCATGCGTCTGGAGGAATCGCTCGGCATCAAATTGCTCGAGCGTACGCCACGCGGGGTCTCGCTGACCGCCGCTGGCGCGGCGTTGATGGCAGAGGCGAAGCCGCTGCTGGCCCAGGCGGATCTGGCCGAGCGAAGGGTACGTCAAGCGGCGGATGAACTGGCCAGCCTCAGTATCGCGTTCGTGCCGATGTGTGCGATGCGCATCATGCCGCTCGCCATGCACGCGCTTCACAAGCAGTGGCCCGGCGTCGATGTCCGTCTGCTCGAGCGGGGCAGCGCGCTGACCGCGGCCAGTGTGAAGAATGGGAGCATTGATCTTGGCGTCGTGGTTACCAGCGTCGCCCAGGTCGCGGAACTGGAAAGCGTCGTCATCGAACGTTTAGGCATGGTCGCCGCCGTGCCCGCGAACTGGCCGCTCGCACAGCAGACCCGAGTCAGCCTGACGGATCTCGCTGCGTATCCACTCATCATGTTTCCGCAGCAGATCTCCCAGCCCGTGTTCGCCGCGCTCGAGGCTGCCCGGCGCGATGCCGACGTGTCCCCCAAAATCACGCAGCAAGCCCGTCATCCTTACACGATGCTCAATCTCGTGGCGAATGAGCTCGGCGTTGGGCTGATGCTGGATTCGGCGAGGCATCTCCCAGTGCAGGGCGTGACCTTCGTCGATATCGAAGATCTATCGCCGACATTCAATACTGAAGTTTCTCTGATCTGGACCGATCGTCCGCATAAACCCTATCATCGCGCGATGCTCGATATCATTCGCGATCTGTCGGACACCGCGCAACCGTGAGCGGTTCGTCCGGACCGAACGAACCGCTGCCGATATACGGTTCTAGTCGCCACTGGGACCGTGCATAGCGCAAGCATCGGGTTGCGCCTTGTCCGCGCTGCATCGACTCGCGGGCTCCCTTCCTCCCCTGGGTCGCGTACAGGCGACATATCCCAGACCTGTGCATCCAGGCCGGGCCAACTCATGCCCGTCGTGCGCCCACCGGGATTTCCTCTGTATTGACAACATCGAATGAGGCGTTTACATTTGTGAATGACGTTCACAAAATAACCGTTCGCGTCGCGGGCAATAGGAGGAGCAGTGAATACATTGAATGTGGCGAGCCTGTTTAACTTGGACGGGCGAGTTGCGCTGGTGACCGGAGCAGGGTCTGGTATCGGGCGAGAAACGGCGCTGTTGCTGGCGTCGGCACGCGCGCTCGTCGTCGCGGCTGATCTGAATGAAGAAGGGGCTCAGCAAACGGTCGGGCAGATCGAAAAGGCATCGGGTAAGGCGATCGCGGTGGGCGTCGATATCGGTGACGAAGCGTCGATCGTTGCGATGTTCGAGACAGTGCACGCCAGACTCGGCCGGCTCGACGTGCTGGTGAACAACGCGGGAATCTATCCGAAGACGAGCTTCGTCGATACGTCTGCGGAGAAATGGGACCGGGTATTGCGGGTCAATCTGCGTGGAACGTTCCTGTGCATGCGCGAGGCTGTCAAGCGGATGCAGGCAGGCAAGGCTGGCGGTTCGATCATCAATATTTCTTCGGTCGCCTCTCTGCAGCCAGTGATTTTTGACAATGGCGATTACGGCGCGTCAAAGGCCGGAGTGAACAATCTGACGAAGGTCGCCGCGCTCGAATTCGCGGCGGACCGGATCCGTGTCAATGCCGTGCTTCCGGGCGGCGTTGCAACCGAAGGCGCCGCGGCATCGACGAAAGTGCATCAGGCACACGGGCCGATCACGCAGCCGGGGCGCATGCCCTTGGGCCGCATTGGCGTGGCCGCTGACATCGCAAGCGCCGTGCTGTTCTTCGCGTCTCCTGCTGCCGATTATGTCACCGGGCAGTTGCTCGCCGTCGACGGAGGGTTCCAGGTCTCCTGAAAGATGCCGGAGTAACCGGTCACGCCTGCCGCGATAGTCCGGGCGACGTTATTCGTGTGGTGAACAGCACGTGAAACCTTTGCATGGTGTCCGTTCGTCCCCGGAACCGGTAGTACGGCGCCGGGGATTTTTTATGTGCCGACGTGGTGCGAATATCGTTGCGCTGTCTCTGAGGGCGCGGCGTCCAGCATCGGCGTGAGACGCATCCCGGTCCGCGCCGGAGCAGGGGCTGAAGTGGTTTTTGCGCGCGTGGCGGCACGCAAACAGGTAGTGAAAACACCGATGCGAATAATTGAACGGATAGTTGCATATCAGAACGTCCTCGCCTACGATGAACGTCAAGAGGTGCCTCATGAGCATCCACCAGGCTCCGCCCGATTGGAGACAAACGATGTATCTCCTGTATAGCGATTTATGCGGCTCGCTCGCTGATTACTCGTTTGATTCTGAAGCCCAGCGTGTCGACGCGGGGCCACCATGCGAAGACCTTTGCAAGGCGAGTCCCACCACCGCAGTCGCTGCACCCTCGCGATTGACCTCGCTGATTCGCAAGGTCAGCGTGCTTCGCTTGCGAAGCAGGCAACTCAATGGCGGCACGTTGAGTCCAGCAGATACGTTCGGAGGAGAACACCCATGACTCGCCTTACACACAAATTTTCCAGTGACGAGCGGCGTGTGATGTTCCCGCTCCTACTCCTGTCTATCGTCGCGGCAGCCGTCTATCTGCTGATACGCGAATGGCGGATGGAGGAACTCGGCCGCTCGGCGATCTTCGACGTTGCCATGGCTTTCGTCGTGCTGGGCGGTGCGGCGTCCTTCGGTGTGATCAGTTGCCTGGTGCGACGCGGGCAGCGTGCTGAAGACAGCCAGAACGAGGGATATTGCTTTCTCGGTGCGCTGATCGGCGCAGCCGTATTCTTCATCGCGGTGCTCAGTTGAGCGCGGGACCATGACGCCGGAACTGGCGTAGAGACTGCCGGAGCTGCTGGACCGACGGGCGATTCTCGACTGCATTCAGCGCTACTGCCGCGGTGTCGACCGGATGGATCGGCAGTTGACGCTGTCGGCCTATCATCGCTGACGCGATCGACGAACACGGCACATTTGTTTGCATTCCATATGAATTTGTCGATTTGGCTTCCGGATACCATCGTGAGCACCAGTTGGCGCGGCATCCCATGGTGTTTAATCACGGCGTCGACCCGTCAGGTCGACATCGTCATTCAGGCGTTGGGTAGCGGCGCCGTCGTGCTATTGCCAATGATCGACAGAAATTCCCGGCGAGTCGACGGGTCTTCGCGAAACGCGCCGAGCATCCGGCTTGTCACCAGCGAGGTTCCGGGCTTGTGTACGCCACGCGTGCTCATGCATTGATGCGCAGCCTCCAGAATCACGCCGACGCCTTTGGGCTGCAATACCGTGTCTAGCGCATCAGCGATCTGCACGGTCATCTTTTCCTGAATCTGTAACCGCTTCGCGTACGTATCGACGAGCCTTGCCAGCTTTGAAATACCCACCACCCGATGGTCTGGCAAATACGCGACATGGGCGCGTCCAATGATCGGCACCATGTGATGCTCACAATAGCTTTCGAAACGGATGTTCTTCAACACGACCATCTCGTCGTAGCCATCGACCTCGGAGAACGTCGTGGCCAGGATCTCCATAGGGTCCGAAAGATAACCCGAAAAAAACTCCGTATAGGCACGCGCGACTCGCCCGGGCGTTTGCAGGAGTCCTTCCCGCAATGGATCGTCCCCAGCCCATCTGATGAGTGTTCGAATTGCTTCTTCCGCTTCTGCCTGCGATGGCCTGGCAGAGACTGGCGGGTTGCCGATGTCGTCTCGCTTGTTCACTAAGCCTCCCTGAATCCGTGCGTGACCTGACGTTTCCCGGCGCGAGCCATGCTCCGCAGAGCAACAGCCAAGTTGAATCGCCATGTCACGGCCGGTCGCGTCATGGCGAGTGTTGGTAGGGTGATGAAAAGTGTATATAATTGCACGGCGTTCGTAAATAGAAACGTTTGGGCGTGTGTCTCCTCGGCAGATTTTCTGTGCCCGATAGCAGTAGGCGTGCGAGGAAGAGATCGCTTCACGGAGGCTAGAGCATGAAGACACGCATCACTGAGCTACTGGGAATTCGCTATCCGATTGTGCAGGGCGGCATGATGTGGGTGGGGCGTGCCGAACTGGCATCGGCGGTATCGAATGCCGGCGCGCTCGGCACCATCACCGCGCTGACACAGCCGACGCCCGACGCCTTACGCGCCGAGATCAGGCGCGTAAGGTCGATGACAGGCGAACCCTTTGCCGTCAACCTGACTATCCTGCCGACCATCAAGCCGGTTCCGTATGACGAGTATGTGCAAGCCATTGTCGAGAGCGGGGTCAAAATCGTCGAGACGGCGGGACGCAATCCTGAGCCCTATATGCCTGCTTTCAAGGCCGCCGGTATCAAGGTGATCCACAAGTGCACGTCAGTGCGTCATGCCTTGAAGGCGGAAGCGATTGGCTGCGACGCAGTCAGCGTCGACGGTTTCGAATGTGCGGGACACCCTGGCGAAGACGACGTGCCGAACCTTGTCTTACTGCCGGCTGCGGCGGCGCAGCTTCGCATTCCGATGCTCGCGTCGGGCGGCATTGCCGATGCGCGCGGGATGGTCGCGGCGCTCGCGCTCGGCGCGGACGGCATCAATATGGGCACGCGCTTCATGGCGACGCGCGAAGCCCCGATCCACGACAACGTCAAGCGCCAGTTGACGGAGCATGATGAACGCAAGACCGCGCTGATTTTCCGCTCGCTTAAGAATACGTCGCGCATTTTCCGTAACGCCGTGGCGGAACAGGTGCTCGAGCTGGAGAGCCAGCAGGGCACGACCTTCGCAGACTTGAAGCCGCTCGTGAGCGGCGAGCGCGGCAAGCGCGTCTACGAAACCGGCGACACCGACGATGGAACGTTTCCCGCGAGCCTGGCCATTGGCCTGATTCACGATATTCCGACCTGCGAGGAACTCGTGACCCGCATGGTTGCGCAGGCGCGCGATCTGATTCACTCGCGGCTTGCCGCGATGATGGACAAGGCTGGTAGCGAAACGGCGCGCGCAGCTTGAAGGGAGAGTTGAGTACAACTTTTGGTGACGAACAAGGAGCAGATCGTGTCAGAAAGTCGTGAGAAGGGACGTCAGGTGGTTCGTGAAATGTTGGGGGAGGAATTTCTGGGTGCAATGGATGCCGCCGCCGCATCCGGCGGCTTCGGTGCCGACGCGGCGTCGCTCGCCCTTGAAAATGCGTTTGGCGATGCATGGGCGCGGCCGGGCCTCGATCGCCGCTCGCGAAGCCTCGTCACGCTGGGCATGCTGATCGCACAACGTACGCCTTGGGAGTTCAGCAATCATGTCCGCATCGGACTTGCGAACGGTTTGACGGAGAAGGAACTGGAAGAGGTGGTCCTGCATGCCATTCCGTACGTCGGCTTTCCTGCAGTGAGCATCGCGCTTAAGGCTTGCAAGGATGTGCTGGGTGAACGGGTCGCGACTGTTCAGGAGTAGCGGGCATCAGGGGCGGCGCGACGAAGTTCGAAAATGGCGCATAGAGTAGTGAGCCCACGAGCAGGACAAGCTAACGACGGGATGACGGAGATGAATGCAGGACGACCTTCACACGACCCTTGGATGGACATGCCATTTCGACCGCTCCGCCTTGGCGCGACAAAGGCAACCATTGAACAGCGTCCTGACGGGAGCGTGGTCTACGAGCTGGAGGAAGCACTGGAGCCCTATCCGACACGTCTGACTGAGCGGTTGGTGCATTGGGCCGCGCTCGCACCTGAGCGGCCACTGCTTGCGCGACGCTCAGCCGCTGGCGCCAGCTGGGAGTATTTGACGTACCGGCAGGCGCTCGACGGCGCACGGGCGCTGGGCGAGGCGTTGCTCGCCCGGGGTCTGTCGCCGAACAAGCCGCTGATGATCCTCTCGGATCGCGGTTTCGAACATGCGCTTCTCGCGCTGGCCGCGCTGCATGTCGGCGTGCCCTATGTCCCGGTTACGTCAGCGTATTCGTTGCTGTCCGAGGACTTCTCCAAGCTGAAACATCTCGCAGCGGTGTGCACGCCGGGCCTGGTGTTTGCGGACGATGGCGCGCTTTACGGCCGGGCGCTGCGCGAAGTGTTCGGCGAGGTCGAATGCCTGGTGAGCGGCACGCTGCCGGAAGGACGCGCCGCCTCACGCTTTTCCGACTGGCTTGCGACGCCCGTTACCGCTGCGGTCGATGAGGCGTTCGCCAACGTCGGCCCCGATACGGTGGGCAAGATCATGTTCACGTCCGGTACGACCGGAGCGCCGAAGGGCGTAATTTACTCGCAGCGTATGTTGTGCAGCAACCGGCAGCAGGTCGCACAGACCTTCGCCTTTCTTCAGGATGCACCACCCATGCTGGTCGACTGGCTTCCGTGGCATCACACCTTTGGCGGCACGCATAACTTCGGCATGGTGCTCTACGGCGGCGGGACGTACTACATGGATCCCGGCAAGCCCACTCCTGAGCAGATTGGTCCGACGGTTGAAGCATTGCGGGAAATCGCGCCGGTCATCTACCTGAATACGCCTCAAGGGCTGGCGGCGCTGATTCCGCATCTGCGCGCCGACGATGCGTTGCGGCGGAACTTCTTCAGCAAGCTGGCGTTGATCTACTACGGCGGCGCCAGTCTCCCGGAATACATCTGGGCCGCGTTCGACGAGCTTGCTGTGGAGACGATCGGCCAGCGCGTGCTGATCATGTCAGGGCTGGGCGGCACCGAAGCTGGCCCGACGCCGATGTCGGCAGCGTGGGACCCGAGGCGGGAAGCGATTGCCGGGCTTCCGGTTCCCGGCGTCAAGGTCAAGGTGGTACCGGTGGGCGCGAAGCTGGAGATTCGCTATGCAGGCGATTGTGTGACGCCAGGGTACTGGAAGGATCCTGAG
Source organism: Paraburkholderia sp. FW306-2-2C-D06C (assembly GCF_058781505.1). Lineage (NCBI taxonomy): Bacteria > Pseudomonadati > Pseudomonadota > Betaproteobacteria > Burkholderiales > Burkholderiaceae > Paraburkholderia > Paraburkholderia sp. FW306-2-2C-D06C. The sequence continues at coordinate 14,502 of NZ_JBYSWU010000019.1, forward strand.
CGGACCCGCGCGTCGTTTGATGAGGAGGGCTATTTCTGTTCAGGCGACGCCGGCACGTTCATCGATCCGCAGCATCCGGAGAAGGGCCTGCGCTTCGACGGCCGCCTCGCCGAAAACTTCAAACTGTCCTCTGGCACCTGGGTGAACGTGGCCGAACTGCGTCTCGCTGCCTTGAACGTGTTGTCACCGTACGCGCGTGACGTCGTGATCGCCGGTCATGATCGCGATTTTCTCACTGCACTGGTGTTTCCTGATCTGGAAGCGTGCCGCGCATTGTGTGACGACCTGTCTGACCCAACGCTGGACGCGGAGCAGATCGTCATCAGCGCGGGCGTGCGTGCGCATTTCCAGAACGGGCTCGATACGCTGGCGACACGTCCAGGCGGCAGCTCGAGCCGGATCGTGCGGATCGCGCTCGAAAGCGAGCCACCGACGCTCGACAACGGTGAATTGAGCGCAAAGGGGGCCATCAGTCAGGCCAACGTCCTCACGCGGAGGCGCGACGTGGTGGCTGAGCTGTATGAGGCCGTCCCGACGCCGCGCACGCTGGTGGCGCGAAGCGCACGCTCTGCGAGCGCGGCTAGCCAGTCCTGACGAACTGAACCACAGGAAGCCACACGATGGATTTTCACGTCGATCCCGCGGACAAAGCCTTCCGCAAAGAGGTGCAGGATTTTCTGAAGGCGCATTTGCCTTCTGATCTCGCCTGGCGCGGCCAGCAAGGCTTTCTAGCGGGTGACGACGATGCGTTGCGCTGGACCCGTATCCTGTACGAAACGCGCGGCTGGTCCGTGCCGCACTGGCCGGCCGACGTCGGCGGTACGGAATGGACTGCCGCCCAACGCTATATCTTTGAGGAAGAGTGTTATCTGGCGGGCGCACCTGCGCAGAATCAGGCGGGTGTGTCGCTGGTCGGGCCGGTGATCTGCGAATTCGGTAACGAAGAGCAGAAGCGTCGTTTCCTGCCGCCGATCCAGCGTGGCGAGGTGTTTTGGACCCAGGGCTTTTCCGAGCCCGGCTCGGGTTCCGACCTTGCATCGCTGCGCACGACGGCCGTTCGCGACGGCGATCACTACGTCGTCAACGGTCAGAAAATCTGGACCAGCTTTGGCGGCTACGGTCAGTGGAACTTCGTGCTGGTCCGCACCGATTCAGAGGCCAAGCCGCAGAAGGGCATTTCCTTTCTGCTCCTCGATATGAAGTCACCGGGCGTGACTGTCCGGCCGATTGCGACCCTCGACGGTTGCAACCACCTCGCCGAAGTGTTCTACGACAACGTGCGCGTGCCGGCGGAAAACCTGATCGGTGAAGAAAACAAGGGCTGGGGTTACACGAAGTTCCTGCTGTTCAATGAGCGCGCTTTCCTGGGCGCCGAAGCGCCGGCACTGAAGCGCTATCTGCGCAAGATTCGTCACTACGCGATGCGTGAGTGTGCAGGCGGCGCGCCCCTGATCGAAGATCTGACGTTCGCGGCGAGGCTCGCGCAATACGAACTCGAAGTGCTTGCCATCGACATGGCGGTGCAGAAAATCCTGCATCAGGGTCTGGACGAGCGTAGCGGCGGCATGGCCATCGGCTCGATGCTCAAGGTGCGTGGTTCCGAGTTGCATCAGAAGTTGACCGAGATGCTGCTTGAAGTGATCGGCGATTACGGCGCGGTGTTCTATGCCGATCCGAACGAAGAACACGCGCTGCGGGAGCAAACCTTCGTGGGACCGGATTACGCGCCGGGTCTTGCTGCTGAAGTGTTCTACCGGCGCGCCTGCACGATCTATGGCGGTACGGCCGAAATCCAGCGCAACATCATCGCTAAGGGGCTGTTCGGGCTGTGACGGCTGACTGGATGCACTAGCGCGGGTGACTTTATCGGCGCGACATTACTTCTCTGGCTGGCAGGAAAGGAAGCGGCATGAACTTTGATCTGAGCGGCGAACAGCAGATGTTGCAGGACAGCGTACAGCGCTTCGTGCAAAAGGACTATACGTTTGAGCATCGCCGCAAACTGGTGGCGCATGGAAACGGTTTTTCGCGCGACATGTGGCGCACATTTGGCGAGATGGGTTGGCTCGGCGTCGCGGTACCCGAAGCATTCGGTGGTCCTGGCTTTACGCAGGTGGAAAGCGCGCTCATCGCAGAGCAGCTTGGGCGTGCTCTGGTACTGGAGCCTTATGTCATGTGCGGCGTCTTCCCCGCAGCGCTGGTGACCCGTTGCGCGAGCGGCAAACAACGCGACGCGTTGCTGGCAGAGATTATCTCGGGCGAAACGGTGATTGCGGTCGCGCACAGCGAGCGTGAAGCGAGAGGCGTCGTGTCGCATGTGGCCGCGACAGCACGGCTCATGGCGGATGGTGCATGGCGTCTCGATGGCCACAAGACCCTGGTGGTCGGCGCGCCGGCGGCGGATCGCCTGATCGTCGTTGCACGTGTCGCTGGCGGCGTGCGCGATGATTCCGGCCTCGCGCTCTTCATCGTCGATTCGCGTGCGCCTGGTGTGACGCTCGAGCCGTATCGTTTGCTCGACGGCACACCTGCCGCCGATCTGCTCCTCGCCAACGTGAGCGTTGATGCAACAGCGGTATTGGGCACACCCGGTTCGGTGCTGGCGGGCCTGCAGGCAGCCGTCGACGAAGCCATCGTCGCGAGTTGTGCCGAGCTGGTAGGTGATATCGACGATACGGTCGACCTTACAGCGGAATACCTGAAGACGCGTAAGCAGTTCGGCGTTCCCATTGGCAGCTTTCAGGCACTGCAGCACCGGATTGCCGATATGGCAATCGATGCCATGCAGGCGAGGGCAACGTTGCATCGGGCGCTACGCGCGCTGACCGCGGATGGCGAAACGCGCAGTGTGGAGGTGTCGGGTTGCAAAGCCCAAACTATCCGGAGCGGGAAATTCGTCACCCAGCAGGGCATTCAACTGCACGGCGGTTATGGCATTACCGATGAGTACAAGGTCGGCCATCACTACCGGCGCATGCTGATCGTCGATGTCTTGTTCGGCAACATGGAGTATCACCTGAACCGATATGCCCGGCGGATTCAGGAGGAAGCACGCACCCTGGTTGCATAACCGCAAGGCTGAGGCGGTGTATGCCAATGTTTGACCGCCGTTGACGCCGGTCAAACACCACGCTGCACACGGGCTGCCTGTCGCGCAGGCGTTCGGTTCCGGATCGGCAAGGCATGAAGGCGGTGTCGCTGACCACCGCCCTCAATACGTCGAACAACCCTTACTTCACATATTTGCGAAACTCCGGCTTGCGCTTCTCACGGAACGCATTGCCGCCTTCCTTCGATTCGTCGGTGTCGTAGTAAAGCGCCAGCGCCTGCATCGCGAAAGCACCGATACCGCGGATGTTTTCGCTATCGATATTGAACGACCGCTTGGCAAGCGCGATGGCGGTCGGGCTCATCTGCAAGATCTCGTCACACCATTTCTTCGTTTCGGCATCGAGCTGGTCCGGCGGCACAGCCGCGTTGATCAAGCCCCATTCGAGCGCTTCTTTCGCGCTGTATTTGCGGCACAGATACCAGATCTCTCGCGCGCGCTTTTCGCCGATGATGCGTGCAAGGTACGCCGTGCCGAAGCCCGGGTCGACCGATCCGACCTTGGGGCCGACCTGGCCGAAAATCGCTGTGTCTGATGCGATAGCGAGGTCGCAGATCGTGACGAGCACATTGCCCCCACCGATCGCATAGCCGTTCACGCGTGCGATAACCGGTTTGGGAATGTCGCGAATAATGCTCTGCAGTTCTTCGATGGGCAGCCCGACCGTGCCGCGGCCGCCATAACCATCGCCGGACTGGTCGCCACCCGTGCAGAAGGCTTTTTCACCCGCGCCGGTCAACACGACGACGCCGATATCCTTGTTCCACCCCGCTTTGCCGAATGCCTTGATCAGTTCCTCGCAGGTATTGGCGTTGAACGCGTTGTAGACCTTCGGGCGGTTGAGGGTGATCGTCGCGACGCCGTCGGCTTCGCGATAGAGAATGTCCTGAAATTCCATGTGGATGGTCCGGTTGCGGGTTGAATAAGCGGAATGCGGCGTTCAGCCTGCCATCGTCAGACCGCCGGAGATGCTGATCACCTGACCGGTGATGAAAGCGGCATCGTCGCTGGAGAGGAAGGCGACCGTTCCGGCGATATCGCCCGGTTCGCCCATGCGCCCGAACGGCACGGCTTTCACCAGCGCGGCCTTGATGCGTTCGCCTTTTTCACCCTGCGCCAGGTTGTCGAGCAGCGCGGTGGCAGTGGGGCCGGGACATACGACGTTGATGGGAATCTGTTGCCTCGCCATTTCGCGCGCCATGGTCTTCGAAAAGGCGATGATGCCGCCCTTGCAGAACGAGTACACCGCCTCCATCGACGAGCCGACGCGGCCGGCATCCGACGAGATATTCACGACCTTCCCGCGGCCGCGTTCGGTCATGCGCTTGAGCACGGCGTGATGCATATTGAGCGGGCCGTACAGATTGATGGCGACCACCTTGTCCCAGAACGGCTTTTCAGTCTGGAGGAAAAAGGCGCCCATGTCCCAGCCCGCGTTGTTGACGAGCATCTCGATCGGACCGAGTTCTGCTTCGACATGCGCGACAGCCGCATTCACGCCTGCGTGGTCGGTGATGTCGACACGATACGCGCGAGCCTTGCCGCCGGCGGATTCGATCTCGGTCACCACCCGCCCGGCACTTTCGGTATTCAGGTCGAACAGCGCGACGATGGAGCCTTCTTCGCCAAAGCGTTTGCAGATGGCGGTGCCGATGCCGCCCGCACCACCCGTGACTACCACGACCTTGTTCTTCAGACCTTTCATTTTCGGATTCCTCGCAGGATGTAGCGGGGCGCTTCGGCGCCCGTCAAGCCTTGGTGATAGTTTCAGGAGTGGTTGTCGTTTCGACCGGCATGCGGCCACTCAGCTTTGCGGCCTCGCTTGGGGTATATCCGGCCTCAAGGAGGATTTCGATGCTGTGCTCGCCCAGGTTCGGCGGCAGGTAGCGCACATTGCCCGGCGACTCGGAGAAGTGCACAGGGATCGACGTCATGACCATGTCGCCTTCCGTCGGGTGCTCGTAGTGCTGGAAGAACCCCGTCGCCTTGATGTACTCGTCCTGCATCAGGTCGTTCAGCTCGCGCACCGGACCGTGCGGCACGTCGGCCGCCGCGAAGATGGCGTTCCACTCGGCCGTGGTGCGGGTCCGGATTGCGTCGCTGACGACGCGGTATAGCTCGTTGATATTGCGCATGCGGTCAGCCATGCGGCCAAAGCGGGGGTCTTCGAGCAGATGGGCTGCGTCGATCGCGCATAGCACACGCCGCCATTGATCGTTGTTGACCGCCAGCAGGCAGATATGGCCGTCCTTGGTCGCATAGGGCCGGCGGTGGGGCGAGAACATCCGCGTATAACCGAGGCCCTTGCCGTCGGCCGACCCCAGCGCGCCTTCCCACAGATGTTCGAACAGGTTGAACTGCAGCATCGTTTCGAACATCGGCACTTGCACGCACTGGCCGAGACCCGTGCGTTCGCGGTGGTACAGCGCCATGCTCACTGACGAGGCCAGCACATAGCCGCAGAACTTGTCGACGATCACGGTGGGGAAATAACGCGGCGAGCCATCCGCATCACGATTCATGGCGGCGATGCCGGTTTCGCCCTGGATGACATCGTCGAAAGCTGGGCGATCCTTGTAGGGGCCGTCCGGACGGTAGCCCGGTCCCGACGCATAAATGATGCGTGGATTGCGTGCCTTGACGCTTTCGTAATCGATCCCGAGACGCTTCGCCGCGCTGGGCCGCATGCTGTGAATGAAGACGTCCGCGGTCTCGGCGAGGCGCAGCAGTGCTTCTCGACACTCGGCCAGCTTCAGGTTCAGCGACACGCTCCGCTTGTTGCGGTTCATGATCGTGTAGAACACCGCCATATCGGGGTTGCGGCCAGGGCCGTTCTTGCGGTTCTGGTCGCCCTCCGGCGGCTCGATCTTGATGACGTCCGCGCCCATGTCACCCAGCAACTGCGTGGCGACGGGCCCCAGCACATTAATTGTCAGATCGATCACGCGCACACCGGTCAGCGGGCCAGTTGGCAGATCCAGAGGTTGCTGTGGCGTGTGCATGGTCAGGCCTTGTAATTTTTTCCCTTCACCAGCCGCAGGGGGGTATAGACCAAGACTTCCGAGCCGTCCTGCTTGAACACCCGGTTGCGCGTGCGCACCAGTCCCAGTCCTGGGCGCCCATTGCTGGCGCGGCATTCGATCACCTCGCATTCGGCATGAACCGTGTCGCCCACGAAGGTCGGACCCTTGATATCGAGTTCCATGTTCAGGAATGCAAAGCCCACGCCTTGCATCGTCGCCTGCGTGAGCAGTCCTTCGATAAACGTAAACACTAGTGCGCCCGGTGCAACCCGGCCTTTGATGGCGGATGTCTCTTTCAGAAATTCAGTGTTGGTGAACAGCACTTCGAGCATGCCCGTTACTGAAACGAAATTGACGACATCCGCTTCGGTCACCGTACGACCAACGGTCCTGAATCTGCGGCCGACGGGCAGATCTTCCCAATGAATCCCCAAGCCAACTGTTTCGATCTCTTCCATTTGCCTGTCCTCTTTCTCTCGTTGTCGCGCGCCGTTAGGGTCAGGACGCGTTGGTCAGTTTTTATTGACGCGTCCGAGGACGCTGTCCGCGACGATGTTTCGCTGGATCTGATTGGTTCCCTCGATGATCTGAACCACCTTGGCGTCGCGGAAATAGCGGTTGATCGGGTATTCGTTCGAGATCCCCGCTGCACCGAACAACTGCACGGCGTCGGTGGCGACTTTCATCGCGACGTCGGAGGCGAACAGCTTCGCCATCGCCGCCATCGGGGCCAGCTCGCTCCCGGTCACGCCAGCGTCCACCAGAGATGCCGTGCGATAAACGAGCTGGCGCGCGGCTTCGGTCTGCGTGACCATGTCGGCTACCATCCAGCGCACGCCCTGGAAGTTGCTGATGGTTTGCCCGAACGCGACGCGGTCCTGAATGAAACGGATGGTGTGATCGATCGCGCCCTGCGCGATGCCCACCGCGCGTGCCGCCACGATCGGACGGCTGGTGTTGAGCGCTTCCATCGCCACCTTGAAGCCTTGCCCGCCTTCGGGGCCGAGCCGGTTGTCGGCGCTGATAAGAGCGTCGTCGAAGAAGAGCGGGCAGGAAGCGACACCGCGCGCGCCCATCTTGTCTTCCTCGCGGCCGATCGTGAGGCCGGGTGTCTCGCGATCGACGATGAACAGGTTGATGCCGAGCGGCTTGCCCTCTTCATCGAGCGTTTTCGCCGCTACCAGCATGAAATCGGCGATGTGCGAATTGGTGCACCAGATCTTCGCGCCGTTCAGCACGTAGCCGTCCTGGTGGCGGCGTGCGGTGGTGCGGATGCCCGAGACGTCCGAGCCGCTCTGCGATTCGGTGATGGAAAGTGCGCCACGCAGTTCGCCTGACGCAAGCCCAGGCAGCAGGCGCGCCTTCTGCTCTTCGGTGCCGCCTTCCAGAATCGCGCCGAACGGCGTCCATTGAACGACCAGCAGATAACCCGTGTTGTAGCAAACCCGCCCGAATTCCTCGACAGCGATGCAGGCTGACATCACGCTGCCGGCGCCGCCGTACGCTTCGGGAAACGGCAGCGTGAAAAGGCCCAGTTCCTTGAGCAACGCATACATGTCGTGCGGATACTCGGCGCTGCGGTCGATTGCGTCCGCGCGCGGCGCGACCCGTTCCGTTGCGACGCGCCGTATCAGATCGCGGATCTGAATCTGATCGTCTGTCAGTTGATAAGTCACGTTGTAAGTCTCTTGCGAATGGTGCGAGGCCCGACACGTAAAAAGCTTTCGAAGGCGCGTATTGATGCAACGCGCGCTCAAGCCGTTTCCCGGATGCTAGTTGCTTGCTTCAACATACTGAACAATGTTCGATAAAGTAAACGATGACCTGGGGCTCGTCAAGCGCGATATCGAACGGGCAGGGGTTTGCCCGTAGTGCGTCGCGGGCGCGGTTCAGTTGTAGTGAGAGCCTTGTCAGGCGGCGCGCCAGGGCCGTTCGCCGAGATTGACATGACGGTTTCAGCGTGTTTAAAATGTGGAACATCGTTCGGGTATTTGATTTTTTGCGGTTGAAAACTGGTGTGACGGCTGGGTTCGGCATCAAGGCCCGTGGCGGAATTCATTGGAGGAGCGGGAAATGGAGTCTGTTTGTCCCGAAGTCGACTATCAGAGGTTTCTGGCCGAAGGCCGCTTGATGATCCAGCGCAGTCGCGGCAGCGGCCGTCACGTGTTCTATCCACGGGTGGCCGAGCCGGTCACGGGCGCGCTCGATCTCGAATGGATCGAAGCCTGCGGACGCGGCACGGTTTACTCGACCACGGTGGTGAGGCAGAAGGCACCCACGCCGAGTTACAACGTCGCGCTGATCGACCTCGACGAAGGGGTGCGGATGATCAGTTGCGTCGAAGGGGTCGAGCCGGATGCGGTGCGCATTGGCATGCCCGTTCAGGCAAAGATCGTATATAGGAACGACGCGCCGCTGCTCGTCTTCGAGCCAGCCTAAGGGCAGCTAACCGGCAGCATGCGCGCAAGGCAGCGGCTGCATCGACGAGAGACAGATCGCATGGAATTCAACTTACGTGGACGTACCGCGCTGGTGGCAGGCACGACATACGGAATCGGCGAGGCGCCGGGGATGTCGTCGCTGGATCTCGCGGCGCGGGCGTCGGTCGATGCGCTGGCACAAGTCGGGCTGTCGCCCGGCGATGTCGACGGCCTGTTCGTCTGCACGCCCGACGACATGTTGTCGGGCCTGACATTCGCTGAGTATCTCGGCATCCACCCCAGGTTCACCGACAACAACCGCAGCGGCGGCTCGGCATTCGAAATCTACGCGCACACGGCCGCTATGGCACTGGTCACCGGCCAGATCGACGTCGCGCTGATTGCTTATGGCAGCAATCAGCGCAGCGCGTCGGGCAAACTGGTGCAATCATCCCGCCCTTCGCCGTGGGAGAGCCCCTATAAGCCGATGAACCCTGTGTCGTCGTATGCGCTCGCCGCAGCCCGCCATATGCACCAGTACGGCACAACCCGCAGGGATCTTGCCGAGGTGGCGGTCGCAGCGCGCAAGTGGGCCCAACTCAACCCTGAAGCCTTCGTGCGTACCCCGTTGTCGGTCGACGATGTGCTAGGCGCGCGCCTCGTATCCGACCCGCTTTCCGTGCGCGACTGTTGCCTCGTAACCGATGGCGCGGCGGCGGTCGTGATGGTGCGCGCCGAACGGGCGCGCGACCTGACTGACAAGCCGGTGTATCTGCTGGGCGCAGCTTCAGCCACATCGCATCGCGAGATCGCGAACATGCCCGACCTGACCGTGACGGCGGCCAATGAATCAGGGCGACGCGCCTATGAGATGGCGGGCGTCAGCGCCAGCGAGATCGACGTCGCGATGCTGTACGACGCATTTACGATCAACACGATTCTCTTCCTCGAGGATCTTGGCTTTTGTCCGAAGGGCGAGGGCGGCCGTTTCGTCTCCGATGGTGGGATCGCGCCTGGCGGCCGTCTGGCGGTCAACACGAACGGCGGTGGCTTGTCATGCGTGCATCCAGGCATGTACGGCTTGTTTCTGATCGAAGAAGCGCTGCGGCAGCTGACAGGTCGTGCTGGAGAGCGCCAGGTGCCGGGCGCGCGGCTTGCCGTCGCGCATGGCAATGGCGGCGTATTGTCGAGTCAGGCTACCGTGATTCTCGGCACCGAAGAAACGTTGTGACCGGCGCCAGCGGGCCCGTGCCCTGCGCCATGGAGTCAGCAGCGCACCGACCCAGCAGTCCGGGTCAACAGGAGACAGACAGATGAGCGAACAGGTCACCGGCGACGCGACACAGATCGTGCAGGTCCAGCATGACGGTGCGATCGCAATCGTCACCCTGAACTACCTCGAACGGCGCAACGCGTTTTCGCTGAAAATGCGCGAGACGTTGTACGACCGTCTGCATTACCTGATGCACCACGATGAGGGGTGCCGGGCGATCGTGCTGACAGGTGCCGGCAACACGTTCTGCGCGGGCGGCGACATCTCGGAGATGAAGCCGCGCAAGGTGCTCGAATACCGTGAGCGCAACCAGCTGCCGCTCGAGATCTTCAAGCTGATGGTGTCAGGGCCGAAGGCCATCGTCGCGGCGGTCGAGGGTTTTGCGTTTGGCGCGGGCCTTTCGCTCGCCGCCGCATGCGACATGGTGGTCAGCTCATCAGCAGCGCGCTATTCGAGCGCGTTCGTCAAGGTCGGATTGATGCCGGATACAGGCCTTTACTGGTCTCTCGCGCAACGCATCGGCGGCGGACGGGCGCGCGAGCTGATGCTGAGCGCCCGCGAATTCAACGGCACGGAAGCCTTGCAGATCGGCTTCGCCAATCAGGTCGCCGAGCCCGGGCAGACGCTTGGTGCGGCGCTGGACGTCGCCCGCCTGTATGCCGCGCTGCCGGCGGTGGCCACGGCGCATCTCAAGGCGGCGCTGGCGACCGGTATCCGCACGCTCGACGAAGCGATCGAAACCGAGGTCAATCTGCAGCCCATCCTGCGCCGTAGCCGTGAACATCGCGAGGCCGTCAGCGCCTTCATGGAAAAGCGCAAACCGGTATTCGTGGCCGACTAGGGGACGCACATCATGAGCGAAAAGCATCCGGATAAGAGCAACGCGTCCGCGTCGATCGAAGTGACCCGGGATGGCTCGGTGGCGATTGTCACGCTGAACAATCCCGGCCGCCGCAATGCGATGGGGCGGCAGATGCGTCAGTCGCTGCGCGACACGATGCACTGCCTGCTGACGGCCGATCCCGACTCGCGCGCGATCGTGCTCACCGGTGCGGGCGAGCATTTCTGCGCCGGCGCCGATATCTCTGAAATGACGCAGCGGACCATCATGCAAAGCCGCGAGATTCTGGCCGAATCGTGCGTCGTGGTGCGCGACATGCTGGCGGGCGCGAAGCCGGTCGTGGCCGCCGTCGAAGGCGTGGCGTTTGGCGCGGGCCTGTCGCTGGCGGTGGCCACCGATTACGTGGTGGCGGCCTCGAATGCGCGCTTTTGCGCGGCTTTTCTGCGGATCGGGCTGATTCCCGACACCGGCATTCTGTGGACGCTCCCCGAAAAAATCGGCATGGCGCGTGCCAGAGAGATGCTGTCGCTCGCGGCGGAGATCGATGGCGTCAGGGCCGGTGAGATGGGTCTCGCGAACGAGGTCGTCGAGGCGGGCGCGGCACTCGCTGCCGCGGTCGAAGTGGCCCGCGGCCTAGCCGCTCATCCGCCGCTTGGCGTGGCGCTGCTCAAGGCGGCGCTGACCGACGGCGCCACCACGATGGATGCGGCGTTGCGTGCCGAGGTCGACTATCAGCCAGTGCTGCGCCAGTCCAAAGACCACCAGGACGCATGCCAGGCGTTTTTCGACAAGAGCACGCCGGTCTTTACCGGTCAATGAAGCTTGCGGAGGCTCCTATGAGTATCGAGCTAAATGAAGCACTGGGCGGCGCAAGCGGCGCGGGCGACCAGCCGGGCACGGACGATCTGAAAGACATCGTGCAGGTGCGCCACGAGGGCGATGTGGCGGTCGTCACAATGAACTATCCGCAACGCCGCAATGCGTTCTCGATGAAGATGCGCGTTGCGCTGATCGACGTCTTCCAGCACCTCATGCATGAAGACGCCGCGACGCGCGCGATCGTACTGACCGGCGCGGGCGGCCATTTCTGCGCAGGCGGCGACCTGTCCGAAATGCAGGCTCTCACGCCTACGCTGCTTGAACTGCGCGAACGCATTGCCGTGGGCGTGCGTCTGTTCCGATTGATCTACACCGGCACCAAGCCGGTCGTCGCTGCGGTCGAGGGCACCTGCTTCGGCGCCGGGCTATCACTGGCTGCCGCGTGCGATCTCGCCGTGAGCAGCAATGAGGCTAAATATTGCTGCGCCTTCGCCATGGTGGGCTTGCTGCCTGACACCGGGCTGCTTTGGACGTTGCCGCAGAAGGTCGGCGGTGGCAAGGCGCGCGAATTGATGTTGAAAGCGCAGGTGATCGATGCGGCGACGGCGTTGCGCATCGGCCTGGTCAACCAGACCACCGAGGCGGGCGGCGCGCTCGACGCGGCAATCCAGCAGGCTGCGCGCTTCGCCAGCTATCCGCCCGTTACGCTGGCGCTGTTGAAGGCGAGCCTCGTCAACGCAGGCAACTCGATCGAAGACGCGTGGCGGCTGGAAGTCGATTTGAACCCGTTGACGCGTCAGACTGGCGACCACACAGAAGCTGTGGCCGCGTTCATGGAGAAGCGCAACCCCGTTTTTACCGGCACCTGAGCGGCACCTGAGCGTCCCGGCGGGTGCGCCGTTTCGCCTTTGCGTTCGTTGTGTCGCCCCTTGTTTCCGGCCACTGGATTTTACGGAAGTACACCGACCATGTTCACACCCGATCTGCTCAAGAACAAAAAGATTCTGATCACCGGCGGCGGCACCGGTCTCGGTAAGAGTATTGGCCGGCGCTATCTCGAACTCGGCGCGGAGCTGGTGATTTGCGGGCGCCGCAAGGAAGTGCTCGAGGCCACCGCCGACGAATTTCGCGCCGCTATCAGCGGTGCGCAGGTCACGACGATCACCGCCGACGTGCGCAGCGCCGAGTCGGTCGAAGCGATGATGGACACCATCTGGCAGTCCAGCCCGCTTGATCTGCTGCTCAACAACGCCGCCGCCAACTTCATCGCGCGTACCGAAACGCTCTCGGCGCGCGCGGTGGATGCGGTGCTCGACATCGTGCTGCACGGCAGTTTTTATTGCACGATCGCGGCGGGCAAGCGCTGGATCGAGGCCGGCCGCAAAGGCAACGTGATCAGCACGGTTTCCACACCGACCATAACGGGTTCGGCTTTCACTGCCCCGTCGGCGGCGGCCAAGGCCGGCGTGCTCGCGATGACGCGCAGTCTCGCGGTCGAATGGGGGCCGAAGGGGATACGCCTGAACGCCGTGGCGCCGGGTCTCTTTCCGACCGAAGGGGCTTGGGAACAACTCTATCCACCGGGCTCACAGGTCGAACCGCAGGATCGCAGCGTACCGTTGCGGCGCTTCGGCGAGCATGCCGAACTGGCCGATCTGTACGCGTACCTGGCCTCGGATGGCTCCGGCTACATCACCGGCGACATGATCGTGATCGACGGCGGCCGGTGGATGCAGGGCGTAGGCGGCCCCACCTTCCGCGCCATGCAGGACTGGAGCGACGAACAGTGGGACGCCATGCGTGCTCACGCGAGGAAGAGCTGAGTATGGGGCCGCTCGCAGGCGTCAAGATCATCGAACTGGCCGGCATCGGACCGGGCCCGATGTGCGCAATGCTGCTCGCGGATCTCGGCGCGACGGTGCTGCGCATCGACCGGCGGCAACCGGTCAAGCTGGGTATCGAGCGTCCTTTGCGTTACAACCTGCTGCTGCGCAATCGCAAGACGATTGCGCTCGATCTGAAGGATCCGGCCGCGATCGAACTCGTACTGACGCTGGTGGAAAATGCCGACGCCTTGATCGAAGGCTTTCGCCCTGGCGTGACCGAGCGTCTGGGACTCGGGCCGCAAGTGTGTCTTAAGCGCAATCCGAAGCTGGTCTACGGGCGCATTACCGGCTGGGGGCAGGAGGGGCCGCTTGCGCAGTATGCGGGTCACGATCTGAACTACATCGCCATCACGGGTGTGCTGAACGCGATCGGCCGCTTCGACCAGCCGCCCTCGATTCCGCTGAATCTGATTGGCGACTACGCGGGCGGTTCGCTGTATCTGGCGATGGGCCTGCTGGCCGCCATTCTTCATGCCCGCGATGGCGGCAGGGGTCAGGTAGTGGATGCGGCGATCGTCGACGGCACGGCGAATCTCGCCACGACCTTTTTCGGCATGCAGGCGGCGGGTATCTGGCGCGACCAGCGCGGCACCAATATCACCGATTCAGGCTCGCATTTCTACGATGTCTACGAATGCGCCGACGGCAAGTGGATAACGGTGGGTCCGATCGAAGACAAGTTCTATCTGCAACTGCTGGGTTTGCTCGAGATCGCGCCGGACACGCTGGGCGCCCAGCTCGATCAGCACAACTGGCCGGCCGCGCGCGCCTTGTTCGCGCTGAAGTTCAAGACTCGCAGCCGCGCCCAGTGGACCACCCTGCTCGAGCATTCCGATGCGTGTTTCGCGCCGGTCCTGTCGTGGTGCGAAGCGCCTGAGCATCCGCATCTGAAAGCGCGCGGAACGTTCATTGAAGTGGATGGAATCGTGCAGCCGGCGCCCGCGCCGCGTTTTTCGGCGACTGTGCCCGCGCCGCCGACGCCGCCGGAAGCACCTGATCCGGCGGCGCTGGATGCCGCGCTGTCGGTCTGGCTCGACGCGCACGCCATCAACGAACTGAAGCAAGCGGGGACGTTGGCCTGAGAGACCGATGAGCGGGACAAAAAGAATGGACGGCCGAGCGCGCTGCCGCAACGAATCGAGACGAGACACTTATGGATCTGCGATACACCGATGAAGAGCTGGCCTTCCGCGACGAGGTGAGAGCCTTTTTCAAGGAAGCGTTGCCGGAAGACATCCGTCGCAAGGCAGCGCTGGGTCAGCGCTACTCCGCCGCCGACCTGCGCCGCTGGCAGCGCATTCTGTACCAGCGCGGCTGGGCGACGCCCGCGTGGGACAAGGCATGGGGCGGAACGGGCTGGAGCGCGGTGCAGCAGTACATCTTCAAGGAAGAGCTGCATATGGCGCCCGCGCCGGAGCCGCTGTCGTTCAACGTCAACATGATCGGGCCGGTGCTGATTGCGTTCGGCAGCGACGAGCAGAAACGCGCTTTTCTGCCGCAAATCGCGAGTCTCGAATACTGGTTCTGTCAGGGCTTTTCGGAGCCAGGCGCCGGCTCGGATCTGGCCGCGCTGCGCACCCAGGCCGTTCGCGAAGGCGACCATTATGTGATCAATGGCCAGAAGCTGTGGACCTCCACGGCGCATCACGCGGACTGGATGTTCTGCCTTGTGAGGACCGACGCGAGTGCGAAGAAGCAGCAAGGCATCACGTATTTGCTGATCGATATGAAGACGCCCGGTTTGACCGTGCGCCCCATCATCACCATCGACGGCCATCACGAAACCAACGAGGTGTTCTTCGATAACGTGCGCGTACCGGTGGCGAACCGGATCGGCGAAGAAAACAAGGGTTGGGACTACGCCAAGTATCTGCTCGGTAACGAGCGCAGCGGAATCGCCCGCGTGGGGGTGTCGAAGATGCGAATCCGGCACGCCAAAGACCTCGCGAAACGCACGCCGTGCGGCGATGGCGTGCTGTGGGATCAGCCGCAGTTCCGCGAGCGCGTGGCGGCGATCGAAGTCGAACTCAAGGCGCTGGAAATCACCCAGATGCGGGTGATCGCCGAAAGCTCGGCACGGGGCAGCCATGTGCCGGACCCGAAGACGTCGATCCTGAAGATCAAGGGTTCGGAGTTGCAGCAACGCTCGGCCGAACTTCTTCTGGAAGTGGCCGGCCCCGACGCGCTACCGCTCGATCTCGACTTCCTGCGTGGCCTGGGCGAGCCGATCCGCGAGCCGGACTGGGCGCTGACCATCGCGCCGAATCATTATTTCGCGCGTCACGTTTCGATTGTGGGCGGATCGAACGAGATCCAGAAAAACATCCTCGCCAAGTCCGTTCTCGGGCTTTGAGCGCCAATCGAAACGAGGAGAAGCATCGGCCATGGATTTTGATCTCACCGACGAGCAACGCATGCTCAAGGACAGCGTCGAGCGGCTCGTGAAGGACGAGTACAGCTTTGAACAGCGTGCGCGGTACCTGGCGGAGCCGGAAGGCTTTAGTTGCGCACAGTGGGCCCGCTACGCGAGCATGGGCTTGCTGGGCCTGACGTTCGACGAAGCGTTCGGCGGCAGCGGCTGCGGCCCGGTCGAAACGATGATTGTGATGGAGGCGTTCGGCCGCGGGCTGGTTGCCGAGCCCTATCTGGCGACGGTGGTGCTCGGCGGCAGCTGTATCCGGCTTGGCGGCAGTGTTGCCCAGCGCGAAGCGATTCTGCCGCACATCGCCGACGGTTCATTGCTGATGGCCTTCGCACACGCCGAGCCGCAGTCGCGCTACGACCTCGCTGATGTGGCCGCCAGCGCGCGACGCGATGCAAAGGGTTGGTTACTGGACGGTGCAAAGCGCGTCGTCATTCACGGCGGCAGTGCGGACCGGCTGATCGTGTCGGCACGCGTCTCGGGTGCGCGCCGCGACCGCGCCGGCATCGCGCTGTTTCTGGTTGACGCGAACGCGCCGGGTCTCACACGCCGCGGCTATCTGATGCAAGACAGACTGCGTGCCGCGGATATCGATCTGTCGGGCGTGCGCGTGACCGACGACGATGTGATTGGCGTGGCAGGCGAGGCGCTGCCGCTGATCGAAACGGTCGTCGCGCAGGCGATTGCCGCGCTGTGCGCCGAAGCGGTCGGCTCGATGGCGGCCGCGTATGAGGAAACCGTTGCATACCTCAAGGTGCGCAAGCAGTTTGGCGTCGCGATAGGTTCGTTTCAGGCGTTACAGCATCGTGCCGTGGACATGCTGGTCATGGTCGAGCAGGCGCGCAGCATGGCGCTGTTCGCCACCATGATGAGCGCGGAGCAGGATGTCGCGGAACGCGAACGCAGCATGTCAGCTGCCAAGGTGCAGATCGGCCAGGCCGGCCGTTTTGTCGGCCAGCAGGGCGTGCAACTGCACGGCGGCATTGGCATGACCGAGGAATGCAAGGTGGGGCATTACCTGCGTCGCCTCAGCGTGATCGACATCCTGTTTGGCGCTGCCGAACACCATTTGACCCAGCTCGCCAGCGCGGGCGGACTGATCGACGCGGCTGCTTAAGTGCGCCGCTGGATCTTGTGACCGGAACCCTTCAAATGAGCAAACCCAGCCCCTCTGATCCGCATCGGGAACTGCGCGACGCATTGCGCGATCTGTCGAAAGAATACCCTGACGAATACTGGCGCCGCATCGACCACGAGCGGGTTTATCCGGAAGCGTTCGTCGATGCCTTGACGCGTGCTGGCTGGATGGCCGCGCTGATTCCACAGGAATACGGCGGCTCAGGGCTCGGACTGACCGAAGCTTCCGTGATCATGGAAGAGATCAATCGCAACGGCGGCAATTCCGGGTTTTGCCACGGCCAGATGTACAACATGAATACGCTGCTGCGCAACGGCTCCGAAGCGCAAAAGCGGGCGTACCTGCCGAAGATCGCCAGCGGCGAACTGCGTCTGCAGTCGATGGCCGTGACCGAACCGACCACGGGCACGGACACCACCAAGTTGAAAACCCTGGCGCTGAAGAAAGACGGCCGCTATGTGGTCAACGGCCAGAAGGTGTGGATCTCCCGCGTGCAGCATTCGGACCTGATGATTCTGCTGGCCCGCACCACGCCGCTCGCCGATGTAAAGAAGAAATCAGAAGGCCTGTCATGTTTTCTGGTCGACCTGCATCAGGCGATCGGCAACGGTCTGACCGTGCGGCCGATTCCGAACATGGTCAATCACGAAACCAACGAACTATTCTTCGACAATCTCGAGATTCCCGAAGAGAACCTGATCGGCGAGGAAGGCAAGGGCTTCAAGTACATCCTCGACGGTCTGAATGCCGAGCGTGCGTTGATTGCCGCTGAGTGTATCGGCGACGGTTACTGGTTCGTCGATCGCGCCTCGAAGTACGCGAGCGAGCGCCAGGTGTTCGACCGGCCCATTGGTATGAATCAGGGCGTGCAGTTTCCTATTGCCGAAGCGTATATCGATGTGCGGGCCGCCGATCTGATGCGCTACAAGGCGTGCGAACTGTTCGACAGCCGCGAGCCGTGCGGCGCCGAGGCGAACATGGCCAAGCACCTGGCTGCAACCGCTTCATGGAAGGCCGCTAACGCGTGTCTGCAAACGCACGGTGGCTTCGGCTTCGCCTGCGAATACGACGTCGAGCGCAAATTCCGCGAAACCCGCCTTTATCAGGTGGCGCCTATCTCGACCAATCTGATTCTGTCCTACGTGGCCGAACACGTGCTGGACATGCCGCGATCGTTTTGAGCGGCGCGCCAATTGAGGGAGACATCCATGGGCTACGAGACCATTCTGTATGACGTGAAGGACCGGATCGCTACGGTCACGCTGAACCGTCCTGAGCAGATGAACACCTGGAACGACACGGTGGCCACCGAGGTTTACGACGCCATGCAGGCCGCCGGCGCGGATCGCGGCGTGCGCGTCATCGTCTTTACCGGTGCGGGCAAGGCGTTCTGCGCGGGTGGCGACATTCATAGCTTTGGCGGCGATCCGAACGCACTGATGACCAAGCTGCCGCGTCCGTTCGACATGCGCAAGCGTGCCGACTGGCAGACGCGCTGCTCGTACTATCCGGCGATACCGAAACCCGTCATCGCGATGCTCAACGGCGCGACGGTCGGCATCGGCCTGATCCATGCGCTGTTCTGCGATATCCGCTTCGCGGCCGAGGACGCCACGATCACCACCGCCTTCGCGCGTCGCGGGTTGACTGCTGAGTACGGCATGGCGTGGATCCTCTCGCATCACGTCGGGCACGCACGGGCGCTCGATTTGCTGCTGTCCGCACGCAAGATCAAGGGCGGCGAGGCAGAACGCATGGGGCTCGTGAACCGCGCGTTCCCATCCAGCACATTGGCGGACGAGACCTATGCCTATGCGCGCGACCTGGCGGAGAACTGCTCCCCGCGCTCGATGCGCATCATGAAAGCGCAGCTATGGGAGGTGCCGTTCCAGACACCGCATGAAGCGATCATGTCTGCCGGGCTGGACATGCCGATCGCCAATCAATGCGCCGACTACCAAGAGGGCATCGCAAGCTTTCTTGAGAAGCGCAAGCCGAATTTCACCGACGATTGATACGTTGCGAGGCAAAGTCATGCTGAAGTACGAAGTCATCAAGAACTGGCCGATCGAAGACGTCACCCAGGCGTACACCGAACGCGATGTCATGCTGTACGCGCTTGGTCTTGGCATCGGCGGCGATCCGCTGGACGCGGCGCAACTTCGCTACGTCTACGAGAAGGATCTGCAGGCGATGCCGACCTGCGCCGCCGCGTTTGCGTGGCCCCGGTCCTGGATGCGCGATCCCCGTGCGGGCGTCGACTATCTGAAGGTCGTGCATGGCGAACAGGACGTCCGCTTCCTCCGCCCGATGCCGACTGCCGCCACTCTCGTCAGCAAGACGCGTGTGAGCCTTGTTTCGGACAAGGGCGCGGACAAGGGCGCAATCGTCGAGCTCAAGCGCGATCTGATCGAGGCGTCAAGCGGCGAGCGGCTCGCTGAAGTGCGGCAGGTGTCGTTCCTGCGCGGCGACGGCGGCTTCAGCGCGGAATCAGGCGTGAGCGATGCGCCGCCCGAAGCATTGCCCGCTGTTCCCGAGCGCGCGCCCGACAGCGAATTCGAGTTCGGGACCTCGACGCAGGCCGCGTTGATTTACCGCCTGTCCGGCGATTCGAATCCACTGCATGCCGACCCCGAAGTGGCCGCGAAGGCTGGCTTTAAACAACCCATACTGCACGGTCTCGCGACCTACGGGATCGCCGGGTACGCGGCGATTCGAACCTGCGCGGGAAATGATGCCGCACGGCTAAAGCGGCTTGCGCTTCGCCTCACTTCACCGGTCTATCCGGGCGAAGTCATCCGTTTCCAGTTCTGGCGCGACAGTGGCACCCGTTTGTATTTGCGTGCGCGAGTCGACGCGCGCGATGTGGTGGTGTTGAACAACGGCATCGTCGAAATCGGCTGAACACGGGACCCGGTGTTTGTCCTGCGCAGGCGTAAGGTCAAAGGAGTGTAGGTATGGATTTACGAGAAAGTCTCGAAGACAAGGCCTTTCGTGCATCGGTGCGGGAATTTGTGACTGCCCAGTTGCCCGCGGATATCCGCGATCGCGTGCTGAATTTCCGCCATCTGCCGCGCGAAGATTACGTGCGCTGGCAGCGCATCCTCGCGGCCAATGGCTGGGGTGCGCCTGCATGGCCAATCGAATACGGCGGGGCAGGGTGGAACGCTGCGCAGCGCAATATCTTCGATGAGGAATGCTTCACCGCGGGTGCGCCGCGCCAGATGCCGTTCGGTCCGTCGATGGTCGGGCCGGTGCTGCAGAAATTCGGCACACCGGCGCAACGTGACTATTTTTTGCCTCGCATCGTGTCGATGGAGGACTGGTGGTGTCAGGGTTATTCGGAGCCCGGCGCCGGTTCCGATCTGGCTTCGCTGAAGACCCGCGCCGAGTGCATTCCGCGAGACGGCGAACCGTTCTATATCGTCAACGGCCAGAAGATATGGACGTCGTTTGCACAGTGGGCCAACTGGATCTTCTGTCTCGTGCGTACCCACAGCGATGGCCGTCCGCAGGAAGGCATTTCATTCCTTCTGATCGACATGAAAACGCCCGGCATTACCGTGCGGCCGATCAAGACGCTCGACGGCGGCCATGACGTCAACGAGGTGTTCTTCGAGAACGTCGAAGTGCCGATTTGCAATCTTGTCGGTGAGGAGCATCGCGGCTGGGCGATCGCCAAATATCTGCTCGGCCATGAGCGCACCAATATTGCGGGGCTTGGCAACTGCAAACGCTTCATGCTGCGGCTGAAGGAAATCGCGCGGACCGAACAGAAGCACGGCAAGCCGCTGATCGACGATATCCGCTTTCGCGACCGGATCGCGAAGGTCGAGATTGATCTCATCGCGCACGAGTGGTCGTTGTTGCGGGTCATTTCCGCTGAGTCAGCCGGTCGTCCGCTGGGGCCCGAGGCGTCGGTGCTGAAAATCCGAGGTTCGGAAATTCAGCAGGAACTGACCGAGCTGATCATGGCATGCGCGGGGCCTTACGCGGTGCCGTTCGTGCCCCAGGCACTCGAGCCGGATTGGGCCGAGGACGCGGAGGTCACGGCGCACGGCGAACTGCTCAACGCGCTGGCGCCGCACTATCTGGACTGGCGCAAGATCTCGATCTACGGCGGTTCGACTGAGATTCAGAAAAACATCATCGCCAAACTGGTGCTTGGCATCTGAGGACACGTCATGGATTTCACGCTCGTTGAAGAGCAGCAGATGCTAGCCGACCTGGTGGGCCGCTTCGTGGAGAAGGAGTATTCATTCGAGGCGCGGCGCAAGCTATCGGCGACACCGCGCGGCTGGTCCGAACAGCATTGGGGCACTTTAGCCGATATGGGCCTCCTCGCGCTCAACGTTCCGGACGCATACGGCGGAATGAACGCGAGCGTGGCAGAGACCATGATCGTGATGGAGGCGTTGGGTCGCGCTCTGGTACTGGAGCCCTACCTCTCGGCCGCGGTGCTTGGCGCACGGTTGATCAGCGAGGCCGGCACCGACGCGCAAAAGGACCGCTGGCTGCCCGAGCTTGCGGCTGGCCGCCTGAAAACGGCGTTGGCCACCCTCGAGCCCGGTGCGCGGTTCGATCTGTCGAACATAACGACGACCGCCAGACCGTCGAACCAGGGTTTCGTCGTCGATGGTCGCAAAGGGGTGGTCTTGCACGGCGATAGCGCCGACCTGCTGCTGGTGTCGGCGCGGACATCCGGCGCTCAGACCGACACGGCCGGCATTACGCTGTTCGCGATCGACCCAAAGACACCGGGCGTCACGCTCAGGGCCTTTCCTACGCTGGACGGGCAGCGGGTCGCCGAAGTGTGCTTCTCGGGCGTGCCGGTCGGCTCCGACGCAGTGCTAGGCGCAATCGGCGACGGCCATCCGCTGCTTGAATGGACCGTCGACCACGGGCTGTTCGCGCTATGCGCGGAAGCGGTCGGAACCATGGCGAGGCTGGCCGAGATGACCTACGACTACCTGCGCACGCGCACTCAGTTCGGCAGACCCATCGGCGAGTTCCAGGCGCTTCAGCACCGCGCGGCAGACATCCTGACGGCGGTCGAGCAGGCCCGCTCGGTGCTGTACTTCGCCGCATCGCGGGTGGCCGGGGCGGATGCCGACGAACGGCGCCGGGCGGTGTCCGCCGCCAAGAACCTGATTGGCCGGTGCGGCCGGTTCGTGGGCCAGCAGGCGGTGCAGTTGCACGGCGGAATGGGCATGACCGACGAACTTCCGATCGGGTGGTACTTCAAGCGGCTGACCTGCATTGACATGACATGGGGTGACGCCGAGCACCATCTGGAACGCTACGGGACATACCTGTAACGCGGCGCCGTGATACGTCCCGCGCGCGAAGCCGCGCGCTTCCGTTTAGCTTCGCCCATCGACCCGCTTCCTTGTCGTTCCAGCAGAATCGCGGGTCCAGCGAGTTCCCGCTGCCAGGCAATGGCGCGACTGCCACATGCGGTGCGAAACCTCTCCACGTCGATTCCTGGGCGATAGAAAATATTTTGTCTGGCCGACGTCATTCGTGCAGCAGAAAATATATGATACATATGTGAACGTCATTCATAAACATGTTGGCGCGACGGTTTTGTGAACTGCCAGCTGGCCCGGAATCACGAAGGAGACATCGAATGTCAGAGACCACTCAACGCACGACGCCTGAAGCGGCGCCGATTCCCGCGCATGTACCGCCGGAACTGGTGGTCGACTTCGACATATACAATCCGCCCGGCGCCGCCGACGACTATCATCTCGCGCTCAAGAAGCTCCACGACGACGCCGTGCCCGACATCTTCTGGACGCCGCGCAACGGCGGCCACTGGATCGCGACGCGCGGCGACGACATCTACCGCATCTTCAAGGACTACGAGCATTTTTCGTCACGCCAGTTGACGGTGCCGTTGGTCAGTCATGCGCCGCTGCCGCCGATATTTTTCGACCCGCCCGATCACACCGCCTACCGCGCGTTGATCGCGCCCGCCTTCATGCCGCAAGCGATCAGCAAGCTCGAAGAAAAGGCGCGTGAAATGGCAATCGAGCTGATCGAAGGCTTTTATCCGCGGGGCGAGTGTGAGTTCGTCTCCGAGTTTGCGCAGCACCTGCCCATTGGTATTTTCATGAACATGGTGGCGCTGCCCGCGGAAGATCGCGACTATCTGCTAGGCCTTGCAGACAAGATGGTGCGGCCTGCCTCCGCCGGGCAGAAGCTTGAAGCGCTCGGCGCGATCTTTGAATACCTTGGCGTGAAAATCGCCGAGCGCCGTGCGAACCCGGGAGACGATCTGATCAGCCGGATCGTTCAATCGACGATTGACGGTCGTGAGCTTAGCGACCAGGAGCTTAAAGGGCTGTGCGGGCTCGTCCTGATCGGTGGTCTCGATACGGTCGCCTCCGCGATGGGTTTCATTGCCAACTTCCTAGCGAAAAGTCCCGCGCATCGCAAACAACTGATCGACCACCCGGAGTTGACGCAGAAAGCGGTAGACGAGTTGTTACGCCGCTTTCCAGTGGTCAACCAGGGACGCCAGGTAGCGCATGACTTCGAATATCAGGGCGTGCAGATGAAGGCCGGCGACATGATCGTCATACCGACAACCTTGCACGGTCTGGACGAGCGCAAGTTCCAGAACCCGCTCGAAGTCGACTTCACCCGTCCGACACCGATTCATTCCACCTTTGGCAATGGGGCACATCGTTGTCCGGGCTCGTTCCTCGCCCGCGTCGAGATCAAGGTGTTCCTCCAGGAGTGGCTCAAACGCATCCCCGATTTTTCTCTCAGGCCCGGCGCCAGAGCGGGCGTGCATGGCGGTGTCAACGGCACGCTCTACCATTTGCCGCTGGTCTGGGACGTGAAGTGAACAGCACAGGCTGACGATCGGCGGCTGCCCGATCGTCAGGATCAGCCGTCACCGCAAGAAAAGCGGCGCAGCGCATGGATCCTCGCGTTCGCGCTGACAGGCGCGACGGCCTTCGTCACGGTATTTCGTCAGGCATCCCCAGGTGGGCGGCCGCGGCAGGTCCGTTTGTCCCGTTGTGACGGGGCTGCCGCGGCCGGCATCAGCATTCGCCAGCCGCGCGAATCGATTCCGTATTCGTGGGACTTTAGACGGTTTCCTGACGTCTCAATCGGCCGGTCGAACCTCGGTCGACCTGTGCGAAAGGGTCCAGGTCCCTACTGGAAAACACTATTGACACCCCACGGTGCGATGTTTACCATTTTGAACAGCATTCATGTTGTTGGCTGAGCTTGAAATGTGGGAAGCAGGCCGGCTCGAAAAATACAACGAATAGAACTCGTGTGAAGGTCCTCGCGGAGGAGACAGAAATGAATCGGATTTTCAGAGGCGGGGCCGTTTACCGGCGTCGTATTGAAGTGATGCTGCTGGCTGGTGTTTGCGGCAGTTTTGCGAACGGAGTGCAGGCGTTCACGTTTACTACGCCCAATCCAGACATCGAGATGGATCTGGATACGACGGTTCGCGCGAACTACGGGTTACGGCTACAGGGCATCGACCCGGCGATCGGTAACAACCCGAGCTATGACGAAGGCGACAACACCTTCAGGCGCTACCAGACCATACTTGCGCGGCTCGACGTGACGAGCGAATTCGACTTCAAGTACAAGGGGACGACAGGCTTCCGGTTCAGCGTCGCTGGCTGGTATGACGCCGCCTATTCGGGAAAGGACAAGAGCGGGCCGGGCCTGGCAAGTGTCGCGAACTACCCGGGGAATAACTACACCAGCTACATCAAAAAGTATTACATCGGACCATCGGCCGAGGTGCGCGACGCGTTCGGATTCACCACCGTCAATGCGGGCCCCGTTCCAATCGACATCAAGGTAGGGCGCCTCGCGCAAATCTGGGGTCAATCGCTGATCGGCAGCGTGGGCGGCGTGAACTCGGTCGCGGTGTC
Source organism: Paraburkholderia sp. FW306-2-2C-D06C (assembly GCF_058781505.1). Classification (NCBI taxonomy): domain Bacteria; kingdom Pseudomonadati; phylum Pseudomonadota; class Betaproteobacteria; order Burkholderiales; family Burkholderiaceae; genus Paraburkholderia; species Paraburkholderia sp. FW306-2-2C-D06C. Next base: position 39,346 of record NZ_JBYSWU010000019.1, read on the forward strand.
GCAGGCTCCGCAAAACCTGATCGCCGCGACGCAAAGCCCCGGGGCATCGCTGAAGGAACTGTCGCTGCCGACAGGGCAGGTCGCCATGTCGGCCCAGCTGACCGACCGGATGCAATTGAGCGGCTACTACACATTCGAATGGGCGCACGACCGCTATCCGGAAGGCGGCACCTATTTCGGTGGGTCGGACTCCATCGACTATGGGCCGCCGATTTCCGCGTATGCAGGGCCGAACTTCGCGATCCACAACGTCAAGGGACCGCAAGGGAAGATCGGGGATATCGGTGTCGAAACCAAGTACCGCTTCGAAAAATTCTCGAGCACAGTGGAGTTGACCTATCGCCGCTTCAGCTACAAGACTCCCTGGTTTGCTCAGTTCAATGCGAACAATTTCACAACCGAGGATATATACGCGAACAAGGTTCAGCTGCTGGGCCTCGGCGTGAACAGCACGATTGCCGGCACGGCGGTCGGCGCCGAAGTGTCGTATCGCCGCAATACGCCTTTGGCTTCCGCCGGCAGCGGCACGCCGGGCACGCTCGAAGGCGCGCGCGGCGATACGTTGCACGCACTGATCAACACGACCACCTACCTCGGCAAGTCGTTCCTCTGGAACGAGGCGCCGCTCGCGATGGAAATCGCGGCGGCCCACCTGATCAAGGTGACGTCGGGCGCGCAGAACTTCAATTCTCCCGGTTACTCCGCCGCCTGCACGAAGGCTGCCGATGCGGTCGCACTGGGTTGTTCGACGAAGAATTTCTATACCTTCGGCGTGTCGTTCACACCGCACTGGAATCAGGTGTTTCCCGGTGTCGATCTCGACCTGCCGATGTTCGTACAATGGAACATCCACGGCAATACGCCGACTGTCGACGGCGGCAACCAGGGCAGCAACATCTACCAGGTAGGACTGAAATTCACGATCTACAACAAGCACATTGTGAATCTCACCTACACCGGTTATACCAACTGGAAGAAAACAGCGACCAATGTGAACGGCGCACCGTATTCCGACAAAGGCTGGATCGGGATTACTTATCAGACCACGCTTTAACCAAAGCCGACTATCTGGTACCTCAGAGGACATTCGCAAATGAACATCCCAAAGTTACTGACGGCTGTGTTGATCGCCGCCACCTATGGTTCCACCGTGCACTCGGCGGTATCGACCGAAGAAGCCGCCAGGCTTGGCACGACGCTCACATTATTCGGCGCGGACGCCGCAGCCAGCACGGACGGTCAGATTCCGGCATACACGGGCGGCATCGCCAAGGCGCCTGCGGAGTTCAAGCCTAATAGCGGCAAGTGGATGGACCCGTTTGCCGGCGAAAAGGCGGTTCTGACGATCACGGCGCAGAACTGGCAAGAATACGCGGACAAGCTGAGCGAGTCGTCCAAGGAACTGTTCAAGCGCTTTCCCGATTACAAGATGATGGTCTATCCGACCCATCGCAGCGCGTCGTTTCCGGACTGGTATGGTGAAAATTGCAAGATCAATGCGGTGCAGGCCAAGCTGACGAACGGCGGACAGGATATCGAAGGCGCCTTTGGCTGTATTCCTTTCCCGATTCCGAAGACCGGCGAGGAAGCGCTCTGGAATTACATCATGCGCTACGTCGGCACCAAGCAAAAGAACTTCGTGAATACCTGGCTGATGGACAGCTCAGGCAGCCCGGTGCTGACGGGTTCGTTCAAAAGCAGCATCTATTTTCCGTACTACGATCCCACTCTCGGCCGGGACGGGTTCAAGAAGTCGGATGGCGTCTGGTACCAGGTGCAAAATGATTACGCCGCGCCCGCACGCCTGAAGGGCGAAACATCTCTGTTCTGGGACTACACCGCGAGTTCGCGTGACTGGCCGGGCTGGGCATATTCGCCGGGCCAGCGTCGCACACGCGTCGCCCCTGACCTCTCTTACGATACGCCTAACCCCGGCTACTCGGGCGTGATCACAATGGACGATATCCAGCTGATGTACGGCAAGCTCGATCGCTGGAAGGTCAAGATGCTCGGCACCAAGGAAATGTACATTCCGTACAACGGATACAAGTGGCAATACGCAACGCCGGACAAGGACATGCTGACACCGCATTTCCCCAATGCCAACCTGATCCGCTGGGAGCTGCACCGCGTGCGCATACTTGAATTGACGCTCAAACCCGGTGCCCGGCACCTCTACAGCAAAAAGATCATCTATACGGACGAGGATCTGGGCGGTGGCATGATGGATGCCTATGATCAGGCGGGCAAACTGTATCGAGGCGGCTTTGCCGACACGGTACCGGCCTACGACACCAAGGTCCCGTATTCACTCGGCAACTGGTTCTTCGACTTCAACAGCGGCGTGTATCTACTGGGCAGTCATCCTGCGGAGACCGCCGGTATTTTCTTCAACGTGGACTTCCCCAACGGATTCTTCACGCCTGAACGAATGCAATCGACCGGCATCCGCTGACGCCTCGCGCGTTGCCGGCAGCATAGCCTGGAGAGGCAGGGCCGCAGCGGGTTTCGTCCGCTGCGGCCATCGAGTATCGGGCGGGCATAAGGAGACGTAATGCTGAGCACCTGTATGAACGCGGCAGTGTCGGCATTCGCGCTGACCCTCGCGCTGACCGTTTCGCAGCCGGCGCTTGCCGCGTTCGCCGATCCGATCGACACGCCGGCCACGACCAACCCCCATGCACAGACAGCGCCGCTGCTTGCCGTGGCCCATGCCGGAGACCGGCTGGTCGCGGTCGGCTTGCGCGGACTGATCGTCCTCTCCGACGACAATGGCGAGACCTGGCGCCAGGTTCCCGCACCGGTGAGCTCGGACCTGGTCGCGGTGTATTTCGTTTCGCCGCGCGCGGGCTGGGCGACCGGTCAGGACGGCATCGTATTGCACACCGCGGACGGCGGGGCAACGTGGACCAGGCAGCTCGACGGCCGGTCGGCGGCCGCCTCGATGTTGGCCTATTACCAGAAGCAGGACCAGTCGAACCCGAAGGTCGCAGCCGGACTCGAGGAAGCGCGGCGCTTTGTCAACGACGGCCCGGGGCGGCCATTTCTATCGGTCTGGTTCGATAACGAACGCACGGGCTTCATCATCGGTTCATTCAACATCATCTTCAAAACCGAGGATGGCGGGGTCAGTTGGACACCGTGGTTCGACCACACCGAAAACGAACAGGATGCTCTGAACCTGCATGCGATACGCAGAATCGGCAATGCGTTGTACGTGGTCGGCGAACAGGGGCTGGTCATGCGCCTCGACGAGACCTCACAACAGTTCGTCAAGGTTCCGGTGCCGTACAAGGGCAGCTTTTTCGGCATTTTCGGCACGCCTGAAAACCTGATTCTCTACGGCCTGCGTGGCAATGCGTTGCGCAGCGCGGACGGCGGGCAGACCTGGACCAAGGTCGGCATTCCCGGCGAAGCGAGTCTGCTCGGCGGTGCGCGCCTGGCCGACGGGCGGCTCGCGCTGTTCAGCCAGGATGGACGCGTGCTGATCAGCACGGACGGCGGCGCCAGCTTCAGTGCGGCGAATGCGGCGGGTCAACCCTGGTCGCTCTGGGACGGCACGAGCCTCGCTCGCGGCGGCATTGTGGTGGTGGGCGCCGGCGGCGTAAAAAACATCGCGGTACTCAAGTGATTGCGGGATAGGGAGCACAAGATGGCCGGTAAGAGCAATGAGCAGATCAGTTCGATGCCCGTGGTTCGGGAGCGCAGCGCGTTCGACTCGAATTCCGGCAATGCGCTGGAGCGACTGGTTTTCAATCATCGACTTGTCCTGATCCTGCTGTGCGCGGTGCTGTCGGTCTTTTTCGGCATCAAGGTGGCGATCGGGCTGCAGATCAACGCCAGTTTCGAAAAGATGATTCCGCAGTCGAACGCGTACATCCGCAACTACCTGGCGAACAAGGGCGACCTGAAGGGGCTCGGCAACAGCTTGCGGATCGTGGTCGAGAACACGCAGGGCAACATTTACGATCCCGCGTATCTGGAAGCGCTGAGAAAGATCAACGATGCGGTGTTCCTCATGCCCGGTGTCGACCGGCCGTGGGTCAAATCGATCTGGATGCCGGCGGTGCGCTGGAATATCGTGACCGAGAAAGGCTACGCGGGTGGCCCGGTCATGCCGTCGACGTACAACGGCTCGCCCGCGGCGATCGACGCGTTGCGAACCAATATCGCGCGCGCGGGCATCACCGGTTCGCTGGTCGCCAACGATCTGAAGTCGAGCATGATCGTGGTGCCGCTGCTCGAACGCGACGCGGCGGGCAATCCGATCAACTATGCCCACTTCTCGCATCTGCTCGACGACATGGTGCGCACGCAGCAGCACGGCAACATTCGCATCCATGTGGTCGGCTTCGCCAAACTGATCGGTGACCTGATCGACGGCCTGAAGCAGGTGATGACGTATTTCGGTATTGCGGCGACCATCGCGCTCGGCGTGATTTTCTTTTATACGCGCTGTCCGCGCAGCACGTTTCTGGTGGTCGCATGTTCGCTGGTCGCGGTCCTGTGGCAACTCGGCATCGTCACGGCGCTGGGTCTCGTCATCGACCCGTATTCGGTTCTGGTGCCGTTCCTGGTATTCGCCATCGGCGTGTCGCATGGCGCGCAGAAAATGAACGGCATCCTGCAGGACGTGGGGCGTGGCACACATAAGTACGTGGCGGCGCGCTACACCTTCCGCAGGCTCTTTCTCGCGGGTCTCACCGCGCTCATGGCCGACATGGTGGGCTTCGCTGTCCTGACGATCATCGATATCCCGGTCATCAAGGATCTGGCGCTGACAGCCAGCATCGGCGTGGGCGTGCTGGTCTTCACCAATCTGCTGCTACTGCCGGTACTGCTGTCGTATGTCGGCGTGAGTCCTGCCGCCGCGCAGCGCACGCTGATTGAAGAGGCCGCCGAAGCGGGCAGCCGCTCGCGCGTCGCGAGCCTGTGGGACTGGCTGGATCGTTTCACCGAACGGCGCTGGGCGTCGGGAGCGATCGTCGTGACCTTGCTGCTGGCGGTGACCGGTTTTGCGGTCAGCCAGCGTCTGCAGATCGGCGATCTCGATGCGGGGGCGCCCGAATTGCGGGCGGACTCGGTCTACAACCGTGACAATGCCTTCATCAACGCGCACTATGGCCTGTCGAGCGACATGTTCGTGGTGATCGGCAAATCGTCACTGCCCAATTGCGACGCGGATCATTATCAGATGCTGGCCGATGTCGATCGCCTCGAGATCGCATTGCAGAACCTGAGCGGCGTGCAGACCACGAGTTCGGCCGCGTCCCTCACCCGGCTCGTTACGTCCGGCGCTTACGAAGGCTATCCGAAGTGGTTCACGATCAATCGCACGCCGTCGATCCTGAATCGCTCGCTCTTCCAGGTTTTACTTGATCGTCCCGATCTGATCAGCGCGGCCTGCAACACGATGCCGATCATCGCTTACCTGACCGATCATAAGGCGGCCACGCTGAACCGCGTGCTCGACGCGGCGCAACGTTTCGCGGATGCGCACAAGGATCCGAACCATCAATTTCTTCTGGCCGCGGGATCGGCAGGTATCGATGCCGCGACCAATATCGTCGTCAAGGAAGCGAATGAGCGCATGTTGCTGCTGGTCTACGCGGCCGTTGTCCTGCTCTGCCTGATCACGTTCCGTAGCTGGCGCGCCGCGGTCGTCGCACTGGTGCCGCTCGTCATCACATCGGTGTTATGCCAGGCGTTGATGGTGATGCTGGGCATCGGCGTGAAGGTGGCGACCTTGCCTGTGATCGCCCTTGGCGTGGGCATCGGTGTCGATTACGCGCTCTATCTGCTGTCCGTGCAGCTCAACTATCAGCGCGCCGGCTTGCCGCTGCGGGACGCCTACCGTCGAGCGGTCCAGTTCACCGGCAAGGTGGTGGCGCTGGTGGGCGTCACGCTGGCCGCGGGGGTCGTCACGTGGGCATGGTCGCCGATCAAGTTTCAGGCCGACATGGGCATTCTGCTGACTTTCATGTTCGTCACAAACATGATCGGCGCGCTGATTCTGATCCCGTCACTGTCCCACTTTCTGTTGCGCAAGGTGTCGTCCAGACCTGGGCACGCGGAGTTACGCAGCGCGATCGCACTCGCCGAGAATTCGAAAGGAGCGTGATGATCTGGCTGAGCGCAATAGGCGCGTAAGAAGGGCGCGTAAAAAGCGGGCGCCGGCCACGCTGCGGCGCTGACTGTGGCTAGAGCACCGACATCGGGAAGCTCAGGATCTCCGAGACACCGCCGTCGACCATCAGCATTTGGCCGTTCATATAGGAACTGGCGTCGGAGGCGAGGAATACGGCGGCGCCGCCGAGTTCTTCAGGGCGCCCCCAGCGTCCGACGGAAATGTGCGAACGGACGATCTCTTTCATTTGCGCATTCGACGTGACCGGCTCGGCCATATCGGTCATGAAATAGCCTGGACAAATGCCGTTGCAGCGGATTCCGTAGCGCCCCAGTTCGGCGCCGAGCGACTTGGTGAGACCCGCCACTGCGTGCTTGCTCGCTACATAGGCCTGCAGCTTTTCGCGCCCGAGTACGGAAACGTACGAGCCGACATTGATGATGCGGCCGTGTCCGCGTTCGATCATCGGCGGGGAAGCTTGTTGCGCGAGCAGGTACGCCGCGGTGACGTTGGTGTCCATGGTGCGGCGCCACATCTGCGGCGTCGATTTCAGGAAATCGCTCCACTCGCAGATACCGGCGTTGTTCAGCAGAATGTCGATCCTTCCGTGACGCGCGAGAACGTTCTGCACGGCGGCCTCGATGGCGGCCTGATCGGTGAGATCGAATGGCTCGACATCGATCGCGCCGCCGCTACCGCCGCTGACCGCACGAATGGACGCAGCGGCAGTGTCGAGACTGGCACGCGAGCGGGCGGCGAGCACCACCGTCGCGCCGGCGCACGCAAGCGCGCTGGCCATCGCCAGCCCGAGGCCGCGCGAGGCGCCCGTGACGAGCGCAACCTGACCACCGAGAGAGAACATTTTCATGGACGAGTTTTCAACGGGAGCCGCTGCCGACGATCCTGCGACAGAGCACGCAGTCAGTCGATCCGCGGAGAATTTTGAAATGCGAACGATGTTCTAAATTATGGATATATTCTGACGGCCGTGAAATGGGGTATACGCGGGGCAGGGTCCGGAAAGGCCACGTTCGAAACAGCAGGCCGCCGATCATCCGGCCGGCAACCGCTAGCCGTGCCGGACCAGAATCTTGCGGAAATGGCGCTGGCTTTCGAGGTGACGCAGCGCATCCGGCACGTCGGAGTCGTTGACAGCAGCAAAAGAACAGGTTCAGAATATAGAACATTGTTCATAAAAGCGTCTGGAGCGTCAATTGAAAATACTGGTCGCAGTAAAGCGTGTGATCGACTACAACGTGAAGCCCCGGGTCAAATCCGACGGCTCCGGCGTCGATCTTGCCAACGTCAAGATGGCCATGAATCCGTTCGATGAAATCGCGGTGGAGGAGGCGGTACGGCTAAAGGAAGCAGGGGTCGCCACCGAGATCGTGGTGATTTCCGCTGGCACCGCGCAGTCGCAGGAAGTCTTGCGCACCGCTCTTGCCATGGGCGCCGACCGGGCGATCCTGATCGAGACCGCAACGGAGCTGCAGCCGCTGGCGGTCGCGAAGCTCATGGCAGCGATCGTCGAGCGTGAAGCGCCGCAACTGGTGCTGCTCGGCAAGCAGGCCATCGATAACGATGCCGGCCAGACGGGTCAGAAACTCGCTGGCCTGCTCGGCTGGCCGCAAGCGACATTCGCCTTCAAGACCGAAGTCGCCGACGGTGTGCTGACCGTGACGCGTGAAATCGACGGTGGGCTTGAACGCGTCGCGCTCGATCTGCCCGCAGTGGTAACGACGGATCTGCGTCTGAACAGTCCGCGCTATGTGACGCTGCCCAACATCATGAAAGCGAAAAAGAAACCGCTCGATACACTGACGCCTGAAGTACTCGGTGTCGATGTCACGCCACGTCTTACGGTACTGGAAGTGACCGAGCCACCGGCGCGCAGGAGCGGAATGATGGTGCCCGACGTTCAGACGCTGATCGAAAAACTGCGCAACGAAGCCAAGGTGATCTGATCATGTCCATCCTTGTTATTGCTGAACACGACAATGCGACGCTCCATCGCGCGACGCTCAACGCCGTCACTGCCGCGATGCAGATCGGCGGCGAGGTTCATTTGCTGGTAGCCGGTCATGAAGCGGCGGGAGCGGTGGCCGATGCAGCGAAAGTCAGCGGAGTAAGCAAGGTATTGCACGTCGACGCCGCCGCCTACGCGCATCCGCTCCCCGAAAATCTCGCGTTGCTGGTGCAGTCGCTCGCTCAGCCGTACAGCCATGTGATTGCCGCAGCGACGGCTGTCGGCAAAAATTTCATGCCGCGCGTTGCTGCGTTGCTCGACTGTGCGCAGATTTCCGAAGTCGTCGCCATCAAGGCGGCCGATACGTTCGTGCGGCCGATCTATGCCGGCAATGCGCTCGCCACCGTCAGGTCGGCCGATCCGCTGAAGGTGCTGACGGTGCGCACGACCGCCTTCGATGCTGCACCATTGCAGGGCAGCGCGCCGGTCGAGTCGGCGCTGGCCGCGCCAGCTTATGAACGGGCGCGTTTCGTCGACCAGCAGTTGACCAGATCGAGCCGGCCGGAACTGGCGGCCGCCGGCATCGTGGTGTCAGGCGGCCGTGGGATGCAGAACGGCGATAACTTCAGATTGCTCGATGCGCTCGCCGACAAACTCGGTGCGGCAGTCGGTGCATCGCGCGCCGCGGTGGACGCGGGATTCGCGCCGAACGACTACCAGGTCGGGCAAACGGGCAAGATCGTCGCACCGCAGCTTTACATCGCCGTCGGCATTTCTGGCGCGATCCAGCATCTGGCCGGGATGAAAGATTCGAAGGTCATCGTCGCGATCAACAAGGACAGCGAGGCGCCGATTTTCCAGGTTGCCGACTACGGCCTCGCCGCCGATCTTTTTGAGGCCGTACCGGCGCTGACAGCGGCGCTGGGCTGACGTTGGACCGGATTGACAAGGTTCTCGCCGTCAGCCTAGTATTTTGAACGGCGTTCATATATACCGACCGGTGCGTCGCCTGGCCCCCATGGGCGGTGAGCCGGCAAGAAGAAACCAGAATCGGTGTGTGAGCCGACGAAACCATGAAGGAGATATCAATGCGTGACACGAATTCCGGTTCGGGTGAGCATCCGGTCCGCCTCGATTTTGTCCCCAAGGATAGCTACCTGTCGAAGCAGTTCCTCGACCAGGAAACGCGCAACCTGTGGCCGCGCGTGTGGCAGGTGGCGTGCCGGCTCGAGGAGATTCCCACGGTAGGCGACTATGTCACGTTCGATGTGATCGGTGAGTCGATCATCGTGGTGCGCACGGCGGCCGACCGGATCAAGGCCTACTACAACGTTTGTCAGCATCGTGGCCGGCGTCTGACAAACGGTTGCGGCAAGGCGGCGAAGTTTCATTGCAACTTCCACGGCTGGCAGTGGAACCTTGATGGCAGCATCGCACGCGTACTCGATCGCGGCGATTGGGAAGGCTGCCCCGACATGGCCGATAGCGATCTGCGGCTTCAGGAAGTGCGGGTGGACACTTGGGGCGGATTCGTGTTCATCAACATGGATACCGACGCGGAGCCGCTCGCCAGATTTCTCGAACCGGTACCGGAAATCACGGACTGCTTCGAGTTCGAAAAGATGCGCTACCGCTGGTACAAGTCGATCCGGCTGCCGTGCAACTGGAAGGTCGCGCTGGAGGCGTTCAATGAGGGCTATCACGTCTCGGCCACCCACCCGCAACTGCTCGATGTCGCCGGCGACGATGTGACTCGCAGCTTTCCCTATGGACGCCACGGCATGTTCGGTTACGCGACGGCCACGCGTTTCATCGGCGCTCCCTCGCCGCGTACCGGCAAGCCGATGCCCGAAGACGTGCGGCAAGGTCTCGTCAGTTTCTTCAAGGTGATGGAAGACACGCTGAAAGCGATCAACTCGGCGCGCGACTATGAAGCTTCCAAACGTCTGCTGACCGAGATGGCGCCAAGCGGCAACCAGTTCGAGGTCCTGGCGAAGGCCATGGAGTTCCAGCGCGAAGCGGCCGTTGCCGAAGGGGCGGGCTGGCCTGACATCTCGTTCGAGCAGATGGGGCGTGCGGGCGCCGACTGGCACGTGTTCCCGAATCTGATTTTCCTGCCTTACCCGGACGGTGCGCTGTTCTACCGTGCGCGGCCCGACGGCGACAATCCGGATTCCTGCATTTACGACATCTGGTCGCTGGTCCGCTATGCGCCGGGTGCGGAGCCGCCTCTCAAGCGCGAGCTCTATCACGGCGTCGACGACTGGAAGCAGAACGCGCTGGAGAATTTCGGTCTGATCCTGTGGCAGGACTTCCAGAACATGACGAACGTGCAGCAGGGCATGAAATCGCGCGGTTTCAAGGGGGCACGTACGAACCCGCTGCAGGAGACATCGGTGTCCAATTTCCACCGCGCGCTGCGGGAATTCATTGCGCAGGGGGATTGAACATGGCTGCCTGGGATGCAAGCTATGACTTCGTGGTGGTCGGCAGCGGCGGCGGTTCGATGTGCGCTGCGCTTGCGTGCAAGGCCGCTGGCAAAGAGGCTGTCATCATCGAGAAGCAGGACAAGGTAGGCGGCTCGACGGGGTATTCGGGTGGCGTCTGGTGGCTGCCGAACAACCACGTGATGAAGCGCCACGGCGTGAACGACTCCTACGAACGCGCGCGGCAATATTTCGATGCCGCGGTTACCTATCAGGGTCCAGGCGCATCGCCGGCGCGTCGCGAGGCGTATTTGCGCACCGCTCCGAAGATGGCCGAGTTTCTGGAGAAGCAGGGCATGCAGTTTGTCTATGCAGATGGCTGGTCGGACTACTACGACACGCTGCCCGGTGGCGAACCGCGTGGCCGGTCTTTGCTGGCGAAACTGTTCGACATCAAGGAACTGGGCGAGTGGGCGCCGAAGCTCTCGCGTTACAAGGGTCCGTCGATTCCCGCCAACTCCAACGAGTTTCCCGAGTTGTTCCTGTTAAAGCGCACGTGGGGTGGCAAACGCAAGGCGATGCAACTCGCCGGTCGCATGCTCTATCAGAAGGTCACGGGTAAAGAGCTGGTGTCGAACGGCGCGGCGATCCAGGGGCGCATGCTGCAAATGGCGCTGCGGGCCGATATTCCGATCTGGACCGATACACCGGTGCGCGAGCTGATCGTTGAGGATGGCCGGGTCACGGGTGTGATCGCCATGCGCAGCGGGCGCGAAATGCGCGTGCGTGCGCGTGAGGGCGTGCTGTTGAACACCGGCGGTTTTTCACATAACGCCGAAATGCGCCGCAAATATCAGCCGCAACCGTCGTCGAGCAATTGGACGAACGCCAATCCGGGCGACACCGGCGAAGTGCTGGAAGCCGCGGTGGGTCTCGGCGCAGCCGTCGATTGCATGGAAGAGGCATGGTGGGTCGTGACTTCGCTCGGTCCCAATGAGACCTTGCCCGAGGGCGCGCGCGCGCCGGACGGCTCGCCGCTTCCCTTCATGCATCACCTCGATCTGTCGCTGCCGTTTTCGATCATGGTCGACCAGGACGGCCAGCGCTTTTGCGACGAAGCCGGCGCCTACATGGAGATCGGGCAACGCATGTACCGGCGTCAGAAGGAGACGGGTAAAGCCGTTCCCGCGTGGGTCGTCATGGACAGCCGTCAGCGCAAGTATTACCCCTGGGGTTCGGCGATGCAGGGACAGATTCCGCAGCAATGGCTCGATAGCGGTTACATGATCAAGGCCGGATCGATCGAAGAGCTGGCGGCGAAATGCGGTATCGACGCGGCCGGCTTGCAGGCCACCGTGACGCGTTTCAACGGTTTCTGCGAGACGGGGGTGGACAGCGACTACGGACGCGGCTCGCGAGCCTTCGACCGCTGTCACGGCGACCCGACGATCAAGCCGAATCCGAATCTCGGCCCGATCGAACAGGCGCCGTTTTACGCGGTCCGTATGTACCCTGGCGACGTCGGCACGGCCGGTGGGCTCGTGACGGACGAGTATGCCCGCGTGCTGAAAGAAGACGGTTCGCTGATTCCAGGGCTCTACGCGACGGGCAACTGCACGGCGTCCGTGGTGGGTCGCTGCTATCCCGGCGCGGGCAGCAGCATCGGCGCGTCGTTCGTATTCGGTTACATCGCCGCGCTGCATGCCAGCGGCGCCCAAACGATCTGGTGATCGAAGGAGACCTTCGCATGAAAGTCCAGCAACCGCCCAGCAGTGAAGTGCTGATCGATATCTATCGGCGGATGACACTCATCAAGCAGAACGACGAGCGTTTTCGCGCAGTGATCAAGTCCGGCAAGCTGGTCATGCCTTATTACTCGCCGCGCGGCCAGGAGGCGATTCCTTCGGCGGTGTCCGTCTGCCTGAGCAATGACGACTACATCTGCACGATCTATCGGGGCGTGCATGACATGATCGCCAAGGGCGTGCCGCTCAAGGATCTCTGGGCCGAACTCGGGGGGCGTGTCACCGGCACCTGTAAAGGCAAGGGCGGCCCGATGCATGTCACCCATCCTGCGTCCGGCGTGATGGTGACGACCGGCATTGTGGGCAGTTCGATGCCCATCGCGAACGGCCTGGCTCTGGCCGCGCAGATTCGGGGTGAACCGCGCGTGGCTGTCGCCTATTTCGGCGACGGCGCGGCCAACATCGGCGCTTTTCACGAGTCGCTGAATATGGCGTCGGTCTGGAAACTGCCGGTTGTTTTCGTCTGCCAGAACAACGGCTATGCCGAACACACGAAATACGCATACGGGACATCGGTACCGAACATTGCACAGCGCGCCGTGGCGTATCAGATGCCCGGCATCACGGTCGACGGCAACGATCCCATTGCGATGCATCGGGTGGCGCGCGAGGCCATCGAACGGGCCCGCGACGGCGGCGGCCCTACGCTGATCGAAGCGAATACGTTTCGCTTCCACGGCCACGTGTTCGGCGACCCGGATGCCTACATGGACGAGCACGAGAAAGCAGCGTGGATGGCGAAAGATCCGGTGCCGCTGTTTCGCGCATGGTTGATCGCGGCGAAACATGCAACTGAAGCGCAACTGGCGGAGATGGAAGCAGCGCACAGCGCCGAAATCGACGCGGCGGTCGAATTCGCGCTGACGAGCGCCTATCCGGATGTTGCCGAACTGCGGCGCGACATCTTTAAGGACGAGGTGCCGGCATGAACCAGACACAGACTGACATCAATACGATTCAGGCCGTCAACCTCGCGCTTGACGATGCGATGGCTGCCGACGCCAACGTCATCGTTCTCGGCGAAGACGTGGCTGACGGCCAGGAAGGCGGCATTGTCGGCGTGACCAAAGGGCTGTCGTCGAAATATGGCACGTCGCGTGTCAGGTCCACGCCCATTTCGGAGCAGGCCATCATCGGGGCGGCGATCGGCGCGGCAATCGTCGGCATGCGTCCGGTAGCCGAGATCATGCTGATGAACTTTACGACGGTCGCGATGGACATGATCGTCAACCACGCGGCGAAGTTGCGCTTTATGTCGGGCGGCCAGACGCATGTGCCGCTCGTGATCCGCACAATGACCGGTGCCGGTTTCGGTACGGGCGGCCAGCACGCCGACTATCTGGAGGCGTGGTTCGCGCACGTCGCGGGCATCAAGGTGGTCGCGCCGTCCACGCCCGCGGATGCTTATGGGCTGATGCTTTCGTGTATCGAAGACGACGACCCGTGCCTCTTCATCGAGAACCTGCCAAGCTACTGGAACCCGGGCAAGGCGCCGGAGCGCGGTGTGCGCATTCCGCTTGGCAAGGCCAACGTGGTGCGCGACGGCACGGACGTGACGGTCATCACCTATAGCCGCCGCGTGCACGACGTGCTGGGCGTAGCGGAACAGCTCGGTACGGCCGGAATCTCGTGCGAAGTGATCGATCTGCGCACGATTTCCCCGCTCGATATGGAGACGATCCTGACCTCGGTGGCCAAAACGGGCCGCGCCGTTGTCGTGCACGAAGCGGTCAAGCCGTTCGGTGTCGGCGCGGAAATAGCTTCGCGCATTTATGAATCGCTGTTTCGGGAGCTCAAGGCGCCCGTGCAGCGGGTCGGCTCGCAGTTTTGCCCGGTGCCGTTTTCGAAGCCGCTCGAAGACGCCTTTGTACCCGGCGCAGCACAGATCGAGACCGCGATTCGCGCAACGCTCGACGACACGGGTTCGCGCGCCGTATCCGGACTTTAAATATCCTGAAGAGAGCACTTATGACCACACAGGTTTTGCTTCCGAAGCTGGGCTTTTCGATGAACGAAGGCACGCTGACCGAATGGCTCCTGGAGGACGGCGCGACAGTCGCCGAAGGCCAGGCCCTCTATGCGCTGGAGAGCGACAAATCGGTGCAGGAAGTCGAGTCGCCGGCGTCGGGAACGTTGCGGATCGTCGCCCAGATAGGCGAGGTGTATCCGGTCGGCACGGTGCTGGCGGAAATCGTCTGAGCCGGCACCTGTCATTCATCCTGGTCGAAACAGTCTAGCGAGGCATCTGCAATGAGTGTCGAATCCGTTTCCTCCCCAGCACCCGTTGCAGCGCCTGCCGCAGTGACCGGTCCGATCGGTGCGCATCTGCCGCCATGGCCGCAGGTCGATTTCGCCGAGTTCGGCGAGATCGAGGTCAAGCCTGTTTCTCGCGTCCAGAAGCTGACTGGTGCATTTTTGTCGCGCAACTGGCTGACGATTCCGCACGTGACGCACCAGGATGACGCGGATATCACGAATCTCGAGGTTTTCCGCAAGGCGTACAACGACGGTGGCGCGACGGTGAAGCTGACGCCGCTGGTGTTCCTGATCAAGGCGGCAGTGCGCGCGCTGCAGGCATTTCCGCAGTTCAATGCTTCGCTGGACGGCGACGGCAAGAACCTTGTGCTGAAGAAGTACTTTCACATCGGCGTGGCGGTGGATACGCGCTTCGGCCTGCTGGTGCCGGTGCTGCGCGATTGCGACAAAAAGAGCATTCTGGAGCTGGCGGGAGAACTGACGGCGGTGTCGTCGAAGGCGCGTGAGAAAGGTCTTTCGATGGCGGAGATGTCGGGCGGCTGCTTTTCGATCAGTTCGCTCGGAGGAATTGGCGGCACGGGTTTCACGCCGATCATCAACGCCCCTGAAGTGGCTATTCTCGGGGTGACGAAAACCCGGCTGATGCCTCAAGCTTCGGACGATGGGGGCGTGGATTGGCGCAAGACCCTGCCGCTTTCACTGAGCTACGACCACCGGGTCATCAACGGTGCGGATGCGGCGCGCTTCACGGCCTTGATCGCTACGCTGCTCGCCGACCCTCAGGCACTTGCGGCCTGAACCGCAGACACCCAACCGACAACGACAGGATCGAGATGAAAACGCTTGGGGAGATGATAGAGCGCAATGCGCGTTTCTATACGGACAGGGAAGCGTTGGTGTTTGGCGACCGGCGTGTGACTCACGGCGAAATGGCGGAGCGCGCTCGCCGTTTGTCGGATGCGTTGTATCGGCTAGGGTTGCGTCGGCAGGACCGGGTCGCGGTGCTGGCGATGAACTGCGCCGAGTACTACGAGACCTACCGTGCCTGCGAATGGGCTGGCTTTCTGCTCGCCACGGTCAACTTCCGCCTCGCGCCTGCGGAAATCCTGCACATCGTAAAGGACGCGGCGCCGAAAGCGCTCGTCTTCGAAGCGCAATATGCTGCGCTGGTGGACGCCCTGCGTCCGCAGATGCCCGATGTTGAATGCTATATCTGCATCGGCGACGCGCCGGCGTGGGCGACATCATTCGAATCCGCGATGGAAGCCGGCTCGCCTGGCGGGCCGCCGATTCGCTCACAGCCCGACGACTTCGCGTATCTGATCTACACGAGCGGCACAACCGGGCACCCGAAGGGGGTAGTCCGCACGCATCGCGCAATGTGCGCCACGGCGGAAAGCTGTGCGCTGGTCACCGAATTTTCCGGACACTCGAGGGTGCTGCAGACCACACCGGCGTTTCACGTGGGTGGCATTGGCTTTGTGAACGCGGTTGCATGGCTGGGCGGGGCGACCGTACTGCATCGCAGTTTCGAGCCGAAGGCGATGCTGGAGACGATCCAGGCCGAGCGCATCACGTTCACGTTCCTTGTCTCCGCCATGCTGCAGGCGTTACTGGATGTGCCCGAATTGTCCTCGTACGATCTGTCGAGTATCGAGAACATCACAACTGCAGCGGCGCCGGTGCCGGTGCCGCTCCTCGAGCGCGGCATCGAAGTGCTGGGCCCGGTGTTCTCGGTCCAGTATGGCATGACCGAGAGCAACGCCTGCTGGTTGCCTTCTCATGAAGTGCGGCCAGATGGCACAGAGGAAGAAGTCCGGCGTCTGGCGTCGGTCGGCCATCCCTGTCCCGGGATCGAATTGCGCATTGTGGACGATAGCGGCCTTGACCTGCCGCAGGGCCAGACCGGCGAAGTGTGGCTGCGCTCTGCGACCCAACTGGCCGGCTACTGGAACAACAGCGTGGCGACAGTCGACGCCTTGCGCGACGGCTGGTATCGCAGCGGCGACATGGGCTTTCAGGACAGCAGCGGTTATGTCTTCCTGGTAGACCGCAAGAAGGACATGATTATCTCAGGCGGTGAAAACATCTACAGCCGCGAAGTGGAGAACGCCTTGCTTCAGCATCCGTTCGTGATCGACGCGGCAGTGATCGGCGCACCCCATGAAAAATGGGGTGAATGTGTGAAAGCCATTGTTGTGCTCCGGTCGGGCGAGACGGTACAGGAGGCTGAGCTGATCGCGTTTTGCCGTGAGCTGATCGCCGGCTACAAATGCCCGAAATCGGTTGAATTCGTCGACGAACTCCCGCGGCTGCCTACCGGAAAGATCAGCAAGGTTGTATTGCGCCAGCGGTTCGGCCGCTGAACGCGTGGCAGCCATGCCGCCTTCTTCGAATGAGAGTGAATCATGAGCAAATGGCTCCAAAGCACGGAATGCGTTCAGTTCGAGGTCACCGAGCGCGTGGCGCGAATCACGCTGAATCGCCCGGACAAACGTAATGCGATTAACGGTGTCCTGTTGCGCGAACTGAAAGAGGCGCTGCTCGAGGCGGACGATCTGAAGTCGGTGAACGTGATTGTCCTGCGCGGCGCCGGCAAGGATTTCTGTGCCGGTTACGACCTCGTCACCACCTATTCGGACCGCGCGGCGGAGCAGGTCGATGCGGGTGAATACCGGGGCACGGTGCGCAGCTTCGATGACGACTGCTGGTCGATGGAACGGCAGGCGGAAACCGTGAACGTCATGGCGGACGTGCACAAGCCGATCATCGCGCAGGTGCACGGCAACTGCCTTGCGGGCGGCACCGACCTCGCACTGGCCTGCGACATGGTGCTGGCCGCGGACAACGCACGGATCGGCTTTCCTGCGACGCGCGCCAACGGCTCGCCGCCGGCGCACATGTGGTTCTATCACGTTGGGCCGCAGTGGGCGAAGCGCCTGTTGTTGTCCGGGGATTCGCTGACCGGCCGCGACGCCGCAAAGATCGGTCTCGTGATGGACGCCGTACCTGTCGAAGAGCTTGAAGCTGAGGTTGCGGAACTCGCGCGCCGACTGTCGTTTGTCGATGCCGATCTGCTCTCCGCGAACAAACGGATTGTGAATCTCGGGCTTGAACTGGCAGGCGCGCGCACGCTTCAACGCCTCGCTGTCGAGAACGACGCGCGTGCCCATCAGAGCCAGGGGCCACGCCGCGCGCAATTCAAGGCCGATATGGAAGCCAATGGTCTGAAGGAAGCGCTCAAGCGCCGCGACGAGCCGTTCGGCGACGGCATGATCAAGCTGCGTGCACGCGGCGAATGAAACGTCCCCGCGCCATGCGGGGGACCCGGAGCCATCTGGCTGACTCACTTAAGACATGAAAACCATGGATGTCGAACTTTCAGTGAAGGACGCGGTTGCCACGCTCTGTCTGAATCGTCCGGAGAAGCTCAACGCGTTGACGCCCGACATGCTGAGCATGCTGATCGAGCATCTTGATCGCATCGAACGTGATCCGGAAATCCGTGCGGTTATTCTGACGGGTGCAGGGCGGGCCTTTTGCGCCGGAGCGGACATCAAGGGCAGTGGCGCAGCGCCGCCGCCGATGAGCGTGTCGCACGCGCGCCAATCGATGGCTGTTTATCAGCAGGTTGCCCTGAAGCTCTACAACCTCAATAAGCCGGTGGTCGCGGCGGTGCGAGGCGTCGCGGTCGGCATTGCATGGAGTTTTGCGCTGTGCGCCGACCAGCTTCTGGTGTCGGACACGGCGCAGTTCATCCCGGCCTTTCTGATGCGCGCAACCTTGCCCGAGGGCGGCATGGTGCATCTGCTCGCCCGCCACTGCGGAGAATTTCGCGCGAAGGAGATCATGTATCTCAACCGCAAGCTGACTGGACAGGAAGCGTTCGAGGCGAGACTGGCAAGCCGTGTCGTAGAGGACGCGGGCCTCATGAATGCCGCCGAAGCGCTCGCCGCCGAACTGGCGGCCATGCCGACGTTCTCGATCGGACTGACCAAAGAACTCTTCCGCCTGAACGCCGGCAGCATGGAAGAGTTTCTCTTGCACGAGCTGAATTCCGTTGCACTCGCGGTGAATTCCGACGATGCCGCCGAGGGACGGCTCGCCGCGCGGGAAAAACGCAGCCCCTCTTTCAAGGGGCACTAGGTCGATCAAATAACCGGCGCAAGCGGGCGGCGGCCGCGAGGCAGTGCGACCTTCGGTGGACGCGCGGATGGGGACATAGCAGGAGGAATCAGGCATGCACTTCGAGTACACCCCGGAGGACGAAACGTTTCGTCAGGAAGTCCGGCAGTTTTTCAGGGAGCAGTTGCCCGCCGCGATTTCGCATCGCTGGACGATCGGGGCGCATCCTCCGTTGAAGGAGGACATTCGTACGTGGCAGCGCATTCTGCACCAGCGCGGGTGGGGCGCACCGCATTGGCCGGTGGAACACGGCGGCACCGGCTGGGCGGCTTTTCGCAAGCATATCTTCATGGAAGAGCTGTATAACGCGGACGCGATGGACTACGGCTGGCAGGCAACCCACATGGTGGCGCCCGTCATCATCGCGTTCGGCTCGGACTGGCAGAAGAAGCGTTTTCTACCCGCCATTCTCTCCGGGGACGAATTCTGGTGTCAGGGGTTTTCGGAGCCGAACGCGGGCTCGGACCTGGCGGGTCTCAGGACCACCGCCGTCCTCGACGGTGACGAATACGTGATCAACGGTCAGAAGATCTGGACCAGCGACGCTTCGATTGCCGAATGGGGCTTCTTCCTCGTCAAGACGGACACGACGGTCAAGCCGCAGCGCGGCATCTCGTTCCTGCTCGTCAAAATGGATACGCCTGGGATCACCGTGCGCCCGATCGTTTCAATCGAAGGCGGAACGGGTCTGAACGAGGTCTTTCTCGAGAACGTTCGCGTGCCGCGCACACACCTGGTCGGCGAGGCGGGCATGGGCTGGACCTACGCGAAATATCTGCTCGAAAAGGAGCGCACCACCAGCGCGTTTCTCTATTTCAACAAGCGGGAATTGCAGCGCGCCAAAAGCATCGCCGAACGGGAAATGGTGGACGGCGTGCGTCTGATCGACACAGCCGAATTTGCCCGCAAGCTGGCGTCGGTTGAAGTGGATCTGCTGGCACTCGAATGGTCGGTGTTACGAATCCTGGCCGAGGAAAAGAACACGCGCAATCTCGACGCGGTGGTGTCGGCGCTCAAAATCAGTGGCTCGGAGATGCAGCAGCGCGTCACGGAATTGCAGATCGATGCGCTCGGTCCGCGCAGCATGCGCTTCCAGCAACACGGCGACTGGCGCTTCGCCGATTCGTTAGCCGATGACGATGACGCATGGCCAGGCTACGTGGCGGGCCGCACGACCGGCTACCTCATCGGCCGCGCGTCGACCATTTACGGCGGTGCGCGGGAGGTGCAGAAAAACATTATTGCCCGTCTCGCCTTTGGACTTTGACCATGGACTTCAACCTCTCCGAAGAACAGTTGATGCTGAAGGACGGCGTGGACCGGTTCATTCAGCAGGAGTACGGATTCGAGAAGCGCCGGGAGATTGCCGCGAGCGAAGAGGGTTTTAGCCGCGCGCGCTGGCAGGACTATGCTGACCTCGGCTGGCTCGGCCTGATGCTGCCTGAGGATGTCGGCGGTCTTGCCTGCTCGTTTGTCGAAACTGCCATTGTGATGGAAGCATTCGGGCGCGGCATGGTGCTCGAGCCTTTCGTGCAAACCGCGCTTCTATGTTCGGCCATCATTGACCGTAGCGGCTCGGATGCCAAACGGCAGGTACTCCTGCCGGCCGTGATCGAAGGCCGGCTGCTGCTCGCGCTGGCCGACAGTGAAGCGGGCTCACGGTTCAAGCTGGGCTGCGGTGATCGTACAGTTGCACGCAAGACGGCTGCTGGCTATTTGCTGAGCGGCGCCAAGACGCTGGTGATGGCGGGCGGTTCGGCGGACCAGTTGCTGGTGACCGCGCGTCTGAACGAGCAAGCGGAAGACGTCGCGATTTTCGTGCTGGACCGCCGTGCGGCGGGCGTGACCTGCCGGACATATCGTCTGCTCGATGGATCTTGTGCCGCGGACATTGAGTTTCGCGACGTCGAACTGGATGCGTCCTCGTTGCTGGTTGCCTCCGATCGCGCCCGCGAAGTGCTCGAAGTGGCGACCGGACTCGCCACGCTAGCGAGCGTAGCCGAGATGCTCGGCGTGATGGAAGCCGTGATGGACATCACCGCCGAGTACATCAAGGCTCGCGTGCAGTTCGGTCAGCCGATCGGCAAATTTCAGGCGTTGCAGCATCGTATGGCCGAAATGTTTGTCGCCGTGCAGGAGACCCGCTCGATACTCTACTGCGGCATTGCGCACCTGGATCGGCCGGCAATGGAATGCAGCCGCGTCATCTCGGCGGCCAAGGCGGTCGCCGGCCGGGCAGGCCGTTTCGTCTGTGCGCAGGGTATTCAGCTGCATGGCGGTATGGGGATCACCGAGGAATATCAGGTCGGCCATTACTTCCGCAAGATGACGATGATGGAAAAGCTGTACGGCGACATCGACTTGCACCTCGCGCGCTTCGCCGCGCCGCATTGAATCGGACCACGTGTCCAATCAGAAGGAATAGCGCTTATGTTACGAGTCAAAGACAGGATCGCCATCGTCACGGGCGCGGCGTCCGGTATCGGTGCGGCGTGTGCCGCGATGCTGGCTGCTGAAGGCGGGCAGGTGGTCGTGGCGGACCGGGATTTCGACGGCGCCGTGGCGCAGGCCCAGCGTATCGAGCAGCAGGGCGGCCGGGCGATTGCCGCGCGGGTCGATATCGGCGACGAGGCTTCAATAGCGGCGTTGTTTGCGCTTACCGTCGAGACCTGGGGCGGCCTCGACGTGCTGCACAACAATGCGGCGGCCACCTCGCTGTCGAGCACGGTCGATGCCGCCGTAGAAGCCGTCGATGTCTCTGTCTGGGACGACACGATGCGCATCAACCTGCGCGGCACCATGCTGGCGTCACGTTATGCCATCCCGCTGATGCGGGCGCGCGGCGGCGGCTCGATCATCAATACGTCGTCGGGCGCGGCTCAGGCTGGTGCGCTCGGCTATAGCGCTTACGGTGTGTGCAAGGCGGGCATCGAAGCGTTGACGCGTTACGTGGCCGCTCAGCACGGCAAGGAGGGCATTCGCTGCAACGCGATTGCGCCCGGCCTGATCGTGACACCGGCAACAATAGGCCATTACGCGGGACCCGTGGGTGAGATGATGCTGAGTCATCATCTCACCCCGCGCCTCGGGAAGCCGGAAGACGTGGCACATGCGGTGGTCTACCTGGCGTCCGATGAGGCGGCTTTTGTCACCGGCCAAATCATCAACGTGGACGGTGGGCTGCTGTCGCATCAACCGTACTACGCCGATGAAATTCGCGCCCGCACCGCGGGCGGCGTGACGGTTGGCGCGAAGAGGACGACATGACTATCGATGCCGATCTGCTTGCTCGAATCGACCGTATCGAGGCGCAACTGGCGATCCAGCAATTGCCCATGCGCTACGCGCTCGCTGTCGATTCGCGTGATCTGGACAGCCTTGTCACGCTCTTTACCGACGACGTGAATTGCGGGCGATGGGGTGTAGGGCGTGCCGCGCTGAAAACGTTCTATGGGTCGGAGCATATCCTGCGCAGCTTTTACCGCAGCATTCATCAGATCTGCGGGCATGCGATCGACCTGGTCGATGCCGATCATGCGACAGGCCAGGTGTATTGCCGCGCCGAGCATGAGGACAATGGTCATTGGGTGGTCATGGCGATCTGCTATTTCGACCACTACGTACGGCGCGAGGGGACGTGGTATTTCGAACGTCGCGACGAACGGCACTGGTATTCGACCGATTGGCTGGAGCGCCCGGGGACGCCGCGCTTGCAGAACTGGCCCGGCAAGTACGAGAGCGACAAATACCAGCCGCGCCTGCCGCAGTCGTTTCCGACCTGGGCGTCTTTCTGGGAGGCGGTTGAACCGGCCGCGATCGGTGTGCTGACGCGTTCGCCCTGATTCACTCCACTTCACAAAGCGGCGAGGGGCTGGTGATGGTGGACAGCGCAAGCGTGCCCACCGCACCGCTTTCAGGCAGCGCCGGGCAGGCGAACCACCAGACCGTCGAGTTCCGGCGTGACATTGATCTGACACGTCAGGCGGCTGTTTTCCCGCACGTCCATCGCGCACGTCAGCATGTCGATCTCATACGGCTCGGCGGACGGCATGTGGTTGACCCACGCTTCGTCGACGTACGCATGACAGGTCGCGCAGCTGCAACTGCCGCCGCAATCCCCCAGAATCCCCGGCACCTGGTGATTGACGGCGGTTTGCATGACGGATTCGCCGACGTTGGCCGTCGCAGTGGTTTCATGGCCGTCCGGTTGAATGAATCGAATGATGGGCATGATGTAGCTGGAGTGAATATGATCAATCAGGCTGAGGGGAGCAGGTTTTTGAGCGGGATCGAATCGTTTGCGAGGTCGGTGGCGCGCACTGGAATCTTCTCGCCGACGAAACGCTTGGCCAGCATGAATTCCTGCGGACGGCTAACGGTATCGGCCGCGAGCATCACGCCACCTTTCAGGTAAAGCGCGGAGAACGAACGGCTTTCAGGCGCACCGCGCATGACAAGTTCGTCATAACCCTGCGACAGGCCGACCATCTTCAGTTTCAAGTCATATTGATCGGACCAGAACCACGGCACACTGTTGTAGACGCGCTCCTTGCCACACAGCGTGGCCGCTGCCGTGCGCGCCTGCTCCATGGCATTGGGTACGGACTCCAGCCGCAAGCGTCTGCCAAGTAGCCCGTTGGGGTGGTTGGTGCAGTCGCCGATGGCGAAGATGTCGGGGTCGGACGTGCGGGTGTGCTCATCCACCACGATGCCGTTATCCACGGCGAGGCCCGCTGCGCTGGCCAGTTCCGTGGCGGGTTGCAAGCCGACGCCGACGATGACGAGATCGGCGGGAATACGGGAACCATCGGCACAGACCACGGCTGCGACGGCATCGCCGGATGCGTCCAGTTCGAAGCCGCTGACCGCCGTGCTGGTGCGCACATCGACGCCGGCTTCGCGATGCACCCGTTCATAGAACGCAGAAAGTTCCGGCGCCGTGACTCTGGCGAGCACGCGAGGTAATGCTTCGAGAACGCTCACGTGCAGCCCTCGCTTCACTGCAACAGCCGCGACTTCGAGGCCGATGTACCCGCCGCCAATGATGACGAGGCGTGCCCCCGTATGGAACTGCATGCGGATGCGTGCGACGTGGTCGAGCGTGCGCAGGTAGTGAAAGTTCGGTTGCTTTTCGATCGCTTCGATGCCCGGCAATGCGAGCCTGCGTGCATGGCCACCCGTCGCGATCACGAGCTTCGAATAACCGATCTCGCGACCGTCCGACAGGGTCACCACATGCGTCGCGCGGTCGATGCGCTCGGCCCGGGTATTGGGAATGAATTCGATCCGGGCCTTGTCGTAAGTGGCCTGCGGCTTCAAATAAAGCTGTTCCGCGCTGAGTTCGCCCGACAGAAACGCCTTCGACAAAGGCGGGCGCTGATACGGCAGATGCGGCTCCTCTCCGATCAGAACGATGCGGCCAGGCCATCCCTGGTCCCGGATGCTGGTTGAGCACTCGCCCGCTGCGTGGCCGGCACCGACAATCAGTGCGATGTCCTCTGAGGTTGCTGCAGTGCTCATAAACGCTCACTCCCGTCCCGTATGGCTATCGTGCGGACTGCGACGCACTGGCAATAATTATTATTTTTGAATGATATTCTCAATTGTGAACGTCACTCGGACGGACTGTCAACTCTCGGGTTCCCTATTGACCACCCCGTTCCCGTTCGCGTTGCTGGACGGAAAATCCTTATTGCACAATCGCAACAAATAGAACATAGTTCGAATATTAGAACTCTATGTGGCATCTACGAGAACGCCTCGGCGAACTCATAAAACGCAACGTGAGGAGACGGCATCATGGATGAACGGCTGCGTCTTCAGGATTTCGACGATCCTGTCTTCAACCCCTTTTTCGAGGATGCGCTGGCCTATGGTGCGGATAGCGACCCTTACCCGCGCATCGCCGCGTTGCGCGAGCGGGGCTCGGTGCAGAAAGGCGACTATCGCGTGTTGATGGACACGCCCGCCGATCTGACGATGCAGGACGTCGAGCACTACTGTGTGTTTGGCTATGACGAAGTGGCGCAGGTGTTGGGTGATCCGGCGACGTTTTCGAATCGGGCCTATGAGCGCAATATCGGCATCAGCTTCGGCCGCAGCATCTCGACCATGGACGTGCCCGAACATCCGCGTTACCGGCGTATCTTCCAGAAGGCGTTCATGCCGAATACGGTGGCGGCGTGGGGCGATACGCTGGTTGATCCGGTGGTGAACGACTTGATGGACGGGTTTTGCCGCCGCGGTCATGCCGACCTCGTACAGGAATTCACGCTTCATTACCCATTCAATATCATCTATCGGCAGCTTGCGCTGCCGCCCGAAGACGTCGGGATATTCCACAAACTCGCGATCGCCCAGACGCTTGTTTCGGTGGATATCGAGCACGGGGTCGAGGCCTCGACGAAGCTGGGCGCGTATTTCACGCAACTCGTCGCGCAGCGTCGCGAGCATCCCGGTGACGATCTGGTGAGCATGCTGGCGACGGCTGAAGTCGAAGGCGAACGCTTGCCCGAAGAGGTGGTGATCTCGTTTCTGAGGCAATTGGTGAACGCGGGCGGCGACACCACATATCGCGCGACGAGCGTTTTGCTGCTTGGTCTGCTGCGCAATCCGGATCAACTTGATGCAGTACGGCACGAGCGCACGCTCGTGCCGTACGCCATTGAAGAAGCCTTGCGTTGGGATGGACCTGTCGTGATGCAGTCGCGCATGGCGGCGCGGGATGTGACCTTGGGTGGCGTCGAGATTCCGGCGGGCGCCTTTATCGATGTGGTAGCGGGCAGCGCCAATCGCGACCCCGGCCGTTTCACGGATCCCGACCGGTTCGACATTTTCCGCGCCAGAGCGCATCGGCATTTTGCTTTCGCCTATGGACCTCACGTGTGCATCGGTCAGCATCTGGCGCGCGTCGAGATGACTCGCGCGCTCAACGCGATCCTTGACCGGTTGCCGAACCTGCGGCTTGACCCCGCGGCGCCCGCGCCATTGATCAACGGCATCATGATGCGCGTGCCGCATACGATTCCGGTCGTATTCGGCTGAGATTCGACCGATCCAGCCAGCCGCCGGAGACTGAACTGATGACCGACTTCGACTTTGTCGTCGTGGGGGCAGGGGCCGCAGGGTGTGTGCTGGCCAACCGCCTCTCGGAGAGCGGGCGCCATGAAGTGCTTCTGATCGAAGCGGGTCCGGAAGATGCCAGTCCTTTGATCCGGATGCCGAAAGGATTTGGAAAACTGCTGGATGACCCCGTTCATGCGTGGTTCATTCCGGTTCGGCCGGATAGCGGCAACGGCCATCGCAATGAAGTCTGGTTGCGCGGCAAGATGCTCGGCGGATCGAGCAGCATCAACGGCATGGTCTATATGCGCGGCCATCCCGAAGACTACGACGGGTGGGCGGCGCTCGGTGTGGAAGGCTGGAACTGGCGGGACGTGGCGCCGTGCTTCAGGCGTATCGAAGACCACGCGCTGGGCGCTGACGAACTGCGCGGCAAGGACGGCCCGCTGAAAGTGTCGTTGTACGCCGAGCGCAATCGCCTCGGCGAAGCCGTGCTGGACGCCTGCCGGTCGCTTGGCGTGCGAAGGCTCGAAGACATCAACCGGTTCGATCACGAAGGCGTCGCCTACCTGACATACACGATTCGTAACGGCCGCCGGCAGAGTTCAGCCGAAGCGTTCCTCAAGCCGGCGAGGAAACGCAGGAATCTGACTGTCGTCACGGGGATGGAAGTGACCCGGGTCATCTTCGAAGGGACGCGCGCGGTGGGTGTCAAATGCAAACGTGCCGGCTTCGAGACCACTTACCGCGCACGCCGCGAAGTGGTGCTGTCAGCCGGCGCGCTCGAGTCGCCGCGGTTATTGCAACTGTCGGGGGTGGGCGATCCGCAACATCTGCAGTCGCTCGGTATCCGCGTCGTCGCGCCGAGCCCCGGCGTCGGTCTGAATATGCGTGAACATTTGCTTTACATGATTCAGGCGCGTCTGCGGCAATGGCGAGACTCGCAGAACCGGCGGTTCGCCGGGATGCGTTTGTGGCGCAATGCGCTGCGATATTTTCTGTTCCATAGCGGTGTTATGGCATTGGGTTCGTATCAGGTGGGTGGCTTTGTTAAAACCGCGCCTGATGCCGCCCGGCCGGATGTGCAATTGATGATGGCGCCGTACTCGCTGGATTTCGGTGCCCGAGGCTACGGTTTCGAAGCTTTTCCCGGCATGCAGCTTTTCAGCTATCCGCTCAGACCCGAGAGCCAGGGACACGTGAAGATCGTTTCCGCTGACCGTAATGTCCCTCCGGAGGTGGTCGCCAACTATCTCGCCGATCCCCGAGATCAGCGGCTGGCGATCAATGCATTCCGGCTGATGCGCAATGTCTTCGCAGCGGAACCGCTGGCAAGGCTGCTGGATGGCGAAACACGTCCCGGCTCCGCGCTTAAGTCCGACGACGAAATTCTCGAACTCTACCGGCGCGAAGGCCAGTCGGGCTACCACGCTTGCGGCACCTGCAGGATGGGGAGCGACACGCTTGCGGTACTCGATTCACGGCTGCGCGTGCGCGGCGTCGACGGACTGCGCGTTATGGACCTGTCCGTCACGCCGACGATGATTTCCGGCAACACGAACGGCCCGATGATGGCCATGGCGTGGCGCGCAGGCGATCTGATTCTGGCGGACGCACGTTGACATGGCGTGATCGGTATTGCGAACGTGACACGAACCTTCATACGCGAAATTCCTATCAGGGAGCGATGGCATGAACTTGACGGCGCAAGCGTCGAACATCACTGCGATCGTCCAGCAGGCGCTCGACCATGCGACTCGCGAGGGCGGCGAAATCGGCGTCCAGGTGGCCGCCTATCAGGGTGGCAAGCTGGTTGTGGATGCATGGAGCGGGGTGGCGGATCAGGCGACGGGGCGTCCTGTGGATGGCGAAACGTTGTTCAACGTCTATTCAGTCACGAAGGCCGTGGCGGCGACCGCGCTGCACATTCTGGCCGATCGGAGCCACATCGACTACGATGCACCCGTTACACGCTACTGGCCCGAATACGGTGCGCACGGCAAGGCGCGCACGACGGTTCGCGACGTGCTGACGCATCGTGCGTGCGTGCCGCAGATGCCCGGCGGGGTCACGCCCGAACGGATGTGCGACTGGCAGTGGATGACCACGGCGATTGCCGACCTGAAACCGTTGGCGGAGCCGGGAACGAAAACACTCTATCTGTCGATGACCTTCGGCTGGATCATCGGCGAGTTGGTACGTCGGGCGGATCCGGAAGGGCGTTCGCTGGGACGCTTCGTGCGCGAGGAAATCGCCGCGCCTCTCGGCATCGCTGACCTCTGGATCGGTATCCCCGATGAGGTCGAGCCACGTATCGCGAACCTCACTGACGCAATGGTGCCGGTGCCGGCGCAATATCTGCCGCCGCTGTTCCTCGCCTCGATGCCTGAGCAGGTCGCGCTGAATCCAACGGTGTTCGAGCGGCCCGATGTGCGCCGCGCGGAAGTGGCGGGGGTTGGCGGCATATTCAATGCACGCAGCGAAGCGCGCTTCTGGGCGATGCTTGCGGGCGGCGGCGAGCTTGACGGTGTGCGGTTGCTGTCGGAGGAGCTCGTCGCGACGCTGAATATGCCGCGGGCGAACAGCGCAGAACCTGACCCGGTGATGTTCGGGTTTCCGATTCCGATCACTATCGGTGGGTTCTGGTTCGGCGGCGCTCATCCGCCGGTGACCGCCGTTCAATCGCCGCGCGCCTTATGCCATCCGGGGCAGGGCAACTCGATTGGCTGGGCCGATCCGGATACCGGTCTGGCCGTTGCGATTTGCCACAACAAAATGTTTAATCCGACTTCGCCAGAGGAAGACCCTCTGCTGCCCGTCGCGCGGGCGATCCGCGAAGCATTGAATCTGGGCTAATGACCTATGGCTGTCGATGTCGCCTATTTGCAGCAGTGGATCGGTAGAAGCGAGCGCGTTTCCGACACGCTTGGCCTGACGCCGATCGCCGCGCTTGCCGCTACGCTTGACAAAGAAGACACCTCGGTCGCCCCCGGTGATGCATTGCCTCCGTTGTGGCATTGGCTCTACTTTTTACCGTTGCACCGGCAGTCGCTGGTGGGTCCGGACGGACATCCGAAGCGCGGCGGTTTCCTGCCGCCGGTGGCCTTGCCGCGGCGAATGTGGGCGGGCAGTCAGCTGACGTTTTTACGGGAGCTGAAGGCCGGCGATGCGGTCATCCGTTTGTCGACGATCGCGGACGTGGCGCACAAGCAAGGTCGAAGCGGCGACCTTGTGTTCGTCAAGGTGCTGCATCAGATCAGCGATGCGGCAGGCGTGGCGATCACGGAGCATCAGGACATTGCCTATCGGGACCATCCTGCCTCGGGCGAAAAGCCACCTGTACTCCAGCCGGCTCCCGAAGGCGCGCAATGGACGCGGGAGATCCATCCGGATCCCGTGCAGTTGTTCCGCTATTCCGCATTGACGCTCAACGGTCATCGCATTCATTACGACCGGCCTTATGCAATGGAGCAGGAAGGCTATCAGGGACTTGTGGTACATGGCCCGTTTCTGGCGATGCTGCTGCTGCTGGATCTGGTGCGATCGGCTCTTCCCGGCGCGCGGGTCGTGGCGTTTTCGTTTCGGGCAGTCAGTCCGGTGATCGACACGGCGCCA
Source organism: Paraburkholderia sp. FW306-2-2C-D06C (assembly GCF_058781505.1). Taxonomy (NCBI): domain Bacteria; kingdom Pseudomonadati; phylum Pseudomonadota; class Betaproteobacteria; order Burkholderiales; family Burkholderiaceae; genus Paraburkholderia; species Paraburkholderia sp. FW306-2-2C-D06C. The sequence continues at coordinate 68,788 of NZ_JBYSWU010000019.1, forward strand.
TTCGTTGTTTGTGGACGTCCGGACAGCGATGACGGCAAGACGCTCAAACTGTGGATCGCAGGTAGCGACGGCACCTTGCGCATGCAAGCGGATGCCGTTCTGGGGTAACCGTCGCCTTTGTCGCCGATAGCGGACGCCGCCTATTTCCGGCATCTGACGTTAATTTTCATGGGGTGTTATGCGTTCATTTCTGTTTGTTCCGGGGATACGGCCTGAGCGTTTTAACAAGGCGCTCACCTCTGGCGCCGATACCGTGATCGTGGATCTCGAAGATGCAGTCGCTGAAGCGGACAAGGCGCAGGCTCGTCAATATGTCGCGGATGGCGCATCGGCATTTGCTGCATCGACCACGCGCGTGCTTGTGCGCATCAACGGCGTCGGTACGCCATGGTTCGATGACGACCTGGCGTTGCTCACGGCGCGCGGCATCGATGGCGTCGTATTGCCGAAAGCGGAGAGCGCGGAAGCTCTTCTTAAGGTTGCGCGCGTGAGCGGCAAGCCGATTCTGCCGATCGTCGAATCGGCACTCGGCGTGTGGCAGGTCCTCGAGGTGGCCAGGGCGCCCGGCGTGGAGCGACTCGTATTCGGTTCGGTCGATTTCGAACTGGATCTGGATTGCTCAGGTTCATGGGATGCGCTTCTCTATGCCCGCTCGAGGATCGTTCTAGCGTCGCGGGTCGCAGGTCTGCTACCGCCAGTGGATGGCGTAACCGTAACGCTCGATGACACCGCGCAACTCGCGGCCGATGCATCGGCCGCGCGACGCCTGGGTTTCGGCGGCAAGCTATGCATCCATCCGAAGCAGGTAGCGCAAGTCAATGCCTCGTTCAGTCTGGGCGAGGATGAACTGGCGAAGGCGCGGGAAGTGGTCGAAGCATTTGTGCGCGCCGGTGGCGGCGCGGTGTCCGTCGACGGACGGATGGTGGATCTGCCGGTTCTGCTCAAGGCGCGGCGTCAGTTGGCGATGGCAGGCGGCTCGACCGGCGCGCGGAATAGCGACGCACCGGACAGCGGTTGAGCCGGCCGGCCATCTAGGTCGCCCGAGGTCGCTCGCGGCTGGTGACGTGCCGGGACCGTATTAAACCGGATCCCAGGGCGTCAATGTGAGTGACGGCACGTTCTGGAAGAAGCTCGACTCGAACGCGGGCATCACCTGTTCGGCGATCGACTCCGGGGTCCATCCGCCGTCGCGATGCAGCGAACGCACCATGCGAATCTGGTTGAAGAAGTAGATTTCGTTGGCGCGTACGCCGAAGATCTGTCCCGACACCTTCGCTGCGCGATCCGATGCAAGATAGACCGCAAGCGGTGCCACCTTGCGCGCTTCCATCTTCTTCATGATCTCGACGCGCGCCTTTTGCTCGGGCGTCTCGGACGGAATCGATGCGGTCATCGCGGTCCATGCCCACGGCGCGATACAGTTCGAACGCACGTTGAATTTCGCCATATCGAGTGCGATCGACTTCGACAGGCCCACGACACCCATCTTTGCAGCCGAGTAGTTAGCCTGGCCGATATTGCCGATCAGACCGGAGGTGGATGTCATGTGAACGTAGCTGCCACCGTTCTGCGCCTTGAAGTGCGGTGCGGCGGCGCGGGCCACAAAGAACGAACCGTTCAGATGCACGTCGACCACGGCCTTCCATTCTTCCGGGCTCATGTTGAAGAACATGCGGTCGCGTACGATGCCCGCGTTGTTGACCACACAATCGACTCTCCCGAAGGTGTCGAGCGCTGCCTGCACGATTTTTTGTGCCGAGTCCCATTCGGCCACGCTATCCGTACTCGCCACCGCCTCGCCGCCTGCTTCCCTGATTTCCGCCACGACCCGCTGCGCCGCGAACTCGCCGCTTTCCGCATGGCGCCCCAGGTCGTTGACCACCACCTTCGCGCCGGCTGCCGCGAACTGCAGCGCGAAATCACGGCCGATACCCGCGCCCGCGCCGGTTATGACCACCACCTTGTCTTTCACGATATCGCTCACTCTCGTCTCCATTCGTTTCAGGCGTTGATGTAGAAAGTTCGTCAGCCTATAATAACAAAACTGAACAGCGTTGCATATTGTGAACGAAGAGGCGATACGACGTCTCTTCACTCAAACCCCTGGCAGAACGACATCGATGAAACAGTGGCAATGCATCTTCTGTGGATTCTTCTACGACGAAGCCGTTGGGCTTCCCGCCGAAGGCTTTCCGGCTGGCACCCGCTGGGTGGACATTGCCGAAGACTGGGTCTGCCCGGAATGCGGAGCGGCGAAGGCAGACTTCGTGATGATTGAAGTGTAATGCTCGCAGCCGTGCAGTATGGTTGTGTGGAGAACGTCGCCACGATCGCGATCGATTATCCGCCGGTCAATGCCTTGAGCGCGGCAGTGCGATCCGGTCTGCTGGGCGCCTTCAGGCAGGCGAGAGACGACGGCGATGCGCGAGCGATCATTCTCATCGGCAAGGGCAAAGGTTTTTCCGCGGGCGGCGATATCCGCGAATTTGGCACACCTTCGGCGGCCGCGCCGCCTAGACTGTCGATACACGTTCACCCGTTCATCGAATCGATGAACAAGCCGGTCATTGCAGCGATCCATGGCCTCGCCATAGGCGGCGGTCTGGAAACGGCACTCGTGTGTCACTATCGCGTTGTCGAAGCAGACGCACGCATAGGGCTGCCGGAAGTCGGACTCGGAACCATCCCGCTGTCGGGCACGCAACGCATGCCACGCGCGGTGGGACTTACCCGAGCCATCGACATGATCCTGTCCGCGAGTGTGGCGCCCGCGTCATCGTTTGCCGGTACCGCGCTGTTCGACCGTATCGTCGAGCCTGGTCAGGCGTTGGAGGCCGCCACGCAACTGGCGCACTCGCTTGTCGAGCGTAACGATTTTTCGCTGCCCTTGATCAGACATCGTGCCGTCAGCCATCGCCACGCAACACGGGTTCTTGCACAGGCGCGTGCGGCACTGGCTGACGCTCCCACGGCTCACGCGGCTGTACAAGCACTGGAAGCGATTACCGCCTCCGTGGCATGCGAGGACTTCGACGCTGGTATGCAAAGGGCGCGAGCCATATACGATACCTTGATGGCCTTGGACGAAGTGCGGATTCAGCGCGAGCGCTTTTGCAACCGAAGCTGAAACAGGACTCCTCCTCGCTCGACAACTTACATTTGCCGGAGATCGAATCCGCGCCACGACGCCCGTGCAGCACGAGCCGAGTCTATGGCATCGGCTCGTGCTGCCGCAGCCCGTGGCGGGCAATCAAGCCACCGCGCTCAAGCCCGTTCGAATATCGCGGCCAGCCCCTGACCGCCGCCGATGCACATTGCCTCGAGACCGTAGCGACCCTTGCGCCGTTGCAGCTCGAAGAGCAGTGTGGTCATCATGCGTACGCCCGTGGCACCGATCGGATGACCCAGCGAGATGCCGGAGCCGTTGACGTTGAGCCGCTCCGGGTCGTTCCATCCCCATCCCTTGAGCACCGCCAGCACCTGGCAGGCGAATGCTTCGTTCAGTTCGACAAGATCCATCTGATCGATCGACAAGCCGATGCGTGCCATCAGTTTCTGGACGGCGGGCACGGGGCCGATTCCCATGCGCGACGGCTCGCAACCTGCCGCGGCCCAGCCATTCAGATATGCCATTGGCTCCAGACCGAGTGCTTCGAGTTTGTCCTCTGCGACGACGAGGCACGCGGCTGCGGCATCGTTTTGCTGGCTGGAATTGCCTGCGGTGACGGTGCCACCCGGGATCAGTGCGCGCAGCTTGCCGAGGCTCTCCATGCTGGCGTCTTCGCGAAAGCCTTCGTCCTGGGCAAAGGCGAGCGGGGCGCCTTTTTTCTGCGGGACGGCGACCGCCACGGTCTCGGCTGCCATGCGGCCCGACGCCCAGGCTTGAGCCGCGCGACGATGGCTGCGCACCGCATATTCGTCGGCCTCTTCACGGCTGATGTGAAAGTCGTTGGCGAGGTTTTCAGCCGTTTCTATCATTCCCGAAATGTGTCCGAAGCGCGCCTCCGGTTGCGAGCGTTCGCGGCCACGCGCGAGCCGGTCGTGGAACTGTACCGAACCCGCGCGTGCACCCCATCGCATGTCGGTGCTGTAGTACTCGATGTTGCTCATGCTCTCGACACCGCCCGCCAGCACGACGTCGGCCGCGCCGGTCTGGACCATCATGGCTGCCGTCGCCAGCGCCTGGAGTCCGCCGCCGCAGCGCCGGTCAAGCTGCATGCCGGGCACATCGACCGGCAGTCCGGCTTGCAAGGCGATCCAGCGTCCCACACAAGGCGTTTCGCTGTTCGCGTACGACTGCGCGAACACCACGTCGTCGATCCGCATGGGATCGAGCCCGGTCCGTTTGAGGACTTCCTGGGTCACCAGTGCGCCCAGTTCCTCGACCGGCACGCTGCGCAAGCCGCCGCCAAAGGTGCCGACCGGCGTGCGTACGGGACAGACGATCGCTGCGCGTTTCATATGCGTTCCTTCAATGGGGATGGATCTTGTCGCCGACAGCGTCCAGACCGGATTGCGTCAGAGGGCTCCGGCGTTTGAGCATTCGAGCGCGACCCGGTAGTCGGGGTGGGCGATCGCCAGCAGGCGCTCGCGTCGCTGTTTCAAGGTGAGTCCGCGCAGGTCCGCGACGCCGTATTCGGTGACGATGATGCCGGCATCGCTGCGCGGCGTGCTGACGGGGCCGCTGAGCGCCGCGACAATGCGGCTTGCGGCCTTGCCCGCTGTCGACGGCATCGCGACTACGGGCAGACCGCCTCTGGCATGCCGTGCCCCGCGCAGGAAATCGAGTGCGCCGCCTACGGCGCCAACATAGCTGCCGTTGGCCACTTCTGCGTTGATCTGCCCGCTGAGGTCGACTTCGAGCGCCGAATTCAGGGCAACAAAACGGTCGATGCGGGCCAGTACGTCAGGATTGTGCGTGTAGTTCGTTGAGCGAAACTGTACGGCCGGGTTGCGATGTGCGAACCCATGAATGCGGCGGCCGCCCATCATCACGCCGGCAATCGTCAAACCCCTGTCGACATTCTTGCGCGTGTTGTTGATCACCCCGGCGTCCATCAGATCGGCGACCTTGTCTCCGATCGCACCCGAGTGAACCCCCAGATTGCGCCGGTCGGACAGACGCGCAAGCACGGCTTCGGGAATCGCACCGAGCCCGAATTGAAGCGTCGAGCCGTCCTCGATCAAACCGGCAACATGGGTCGCGATCGCCAGTTCGACTTCGCCGATTCTGCTGGGGGGATTTTCGAGCGGCGCGCGCGATGTCGGCAGAATGAAGTCGAGGTCGGCGTGTCGCAGATAGCGCTCGCCATACGTCCACGGTGCCTGCTCGTTGATTTCCGCAACGATGACGCGGGCGGTGTCCAGCGCCGGAACCAGATACTCGTGCGCGATCGACAGGCTGTAGCGGCCTTCATGATCCGCAGGTGCCAGTTGCAGCAGCAGCACGTCGATTTTGAGCGGGCCGGAGCGCATCATCTGCGGGAATTGCGAGTAGTGGCAGGGCAACACGTCGAGTGCGCCGGCCCGCGCCAAAGCGCGATTGGCGCCGGAGCCGCAGTAGGAAACGAAGTCGATGCAGTCGGCGTGTTCAGGCCGGCATGTATCGGTGGTGCTCACGCCCAGAAACACACGGAACCGGCCGATCTCCCGTCGCTGCGCAATGAGTGCCTGAGTCAGCGGCACCGGTTCCGCGTTCGCCTGACCCCACATGACGTTGTCGCCAGGGCGGACGATGGAGCGAAAGTCGATGGAGCCGGCTTGCAGGAGTATGGGCATGAGGCTGACGGAGGGCGAACGGAATGGCTCGGCGCTATGTTTTCGCGGCGGCATTCTGTGTGCGAATGACACCGGCAGCACCAAGCGCGGCGATGTGTTCGGCGGCGTAGCCGAGCGTGTCGAGAATCTCCGCTGTGTGCTCGCCGATGGCCGGAATCGACAGTGATGGTTGTGCCGGATCGCGCTGGAACCGGATCGCGCTGCCGAGATGCCGGCGGCCGTTCGCATCGACGTTCACCATCTGACGGGCCCGCGTGTGTGGCTGCGCTAGCGCATCGGTCAGCGTCATTACAGGCGCGACACTGATATGACGGCCTTCGAACCACGCAAGCCATTCGCTCAGTGTGCGTGTCAGGAACCTCCTCGTCAGGAAGGCGCTTAGTCCGGCTTGTGCTGCGCCGGCCGGTCCGACCGCGACGCTAATCAGATCCGGGCGGCCTAGCGGCGTCAGCAGATTGGTCGCGAAGTCGAGTTCGCGTCCACCCAGGCAAAGCCACTGCGCATCGCGCGTCTGATACGCGGCGAGTAGGGCAATCGCGTTGCTGCCGTATGCGCTATCGACCCGACCGCTCGCTGCAGGGTTGAGCGCGCGAGCGGTCAAATGCGGCTGTGCGCACAGCGCTGCGTCGTACAGCGAAATATCGACGAAGTCTCCCTCACCCGTTTCACGCGCATGCAACAAGGCCATCAACACGGCGGATAACGCCGTCAACGAACCGGCCAGCGCGGCAAGCGAGGCGCCTGAGGTCACGGGCGCGCCGCGCTCATCGCGCGGCAATGTGCCGGCCATAGCCTGGATGACCGGGTCGTGCGCGGGCACTTGCGCAAGCGGGCCGGTCTGGCCGAACGCGGTCAGCGAACAGTAGACAAGGCGCGTATTGGTGCGGCTCACCGTGTCGTAATCGATGCCCAGGCGCGCCGCCACACCCGGCCGCGACGACTCGATGACGACGTCGGCCGCGTCGATCAGTTTACGCGCGATGGCGAGGCCGTCGGGGTGTTTCAGATCCACTGCGATGCTGCGCTTGCCGCGATTGAGCGCCACAAAGAACTCGCTGTCCGACTCGAGCGATCCGCGTGCCGCCTCGCCCGACAGCGGTTCCAGTTTGATGACGTCGGCGCCATGGTCGGCAAGATTCGATGCGAGCATCGGCCCAGGCATGAACTGCGATAGATCGACGACGCGAACGCCCGAAAGCTTCATGCGGCAGGCACCTTGAATGCGAAGGCCCGTTGCGCGATGGAGGCAGCCTGCTGCATGATTCGCGCGAGCAGATCGGCGCAGGTGGGCAGATCGTGAATCAGTCCTGTTACCATGCCGGCCGGAAAGGCTCCGCCTTCAACATCGCCACTCGCGAATGCGTCCATCCAGCGGCTCGCACCGGTCAGCGCATACAGGTCGGCGGCTGTGGCGCCGCCTGCGTTTTCCAGTTCGATGGCCGCGAGGCTGACGGTATTCCTGATCACGCGGCTCGAATCGCGGAGCGTGCGTCCGACCAGCAAGGTATCGCGTTCGGTGGCTTCCAGCAGGCGTTGCTTGATCGCCGGATGCACGCGCGATTCCTGTGTCAGCATGAAGCGCGTGCCCATATTGATACCGTCCGCGCCGAGTGCGAGCGCGGCCATCAGGCCCCGGCCATCCGCGAAGCCGCCTGAGGCGAGCAGCGGAATCTTCAGCTTGTCCGCGGCGGCGGGGATCAGGATCAGCCCCGGAATATCGTCTTCGCCCGGATGCCCCGCGCATTCGAATCCGTCGATGCTCACCGCGTCCGCGCCGAGCGCCTCGGCCTTCAAAGCGTGCCGCACGGCGACGCATTTGTGGATCACCTTGACGCCGTTTGCCTTGAACGTTTCGATGTACTTCGCGGGATTGCTGCCGGCTGTTTCGACAACCGTCACGCCGTGCTCGATGATGGTGCGCACGTAGCCGTCATAGTCGAGCCCGGCGTTGCCGCCGAGCAGCGTCAGATTCACGCCGAACGGTTTGTTGCTGAGCGCGCGCACCTGGTCGATTTCTCGCGCCAGTGCATCGGCACTCGCATGCGTGTGCGCGGAAATGAAGCCGAGGCCACCGGCATTGCCCACTGCCGCCGCGAGTTCCGCGCGGGCCACCCAGCGCATACCGCCCTGGATGATCGGGTAGTCGATGCCGAGCAGTTCGGTGATGCGATTGTTTTGAGAGCTCATAGTCGGTCGTGAAGCCGGGATAGCGAATGACAGGTTGAAAAAGATCAGTCGAACGAAGGTCGTTCAGCTGACTCCGGCGACTGCGAATTCATGCGTCCGCCCGGTGCTCAGCAATGGCGAAACACCGGTTTGCGCTTTTCTGCGAATGCGGCCATGCCTTCCTTGCGGTCTTCGGTAGCGAAGGTTGAATAGGCCATTCGCCTTTCGAACAGGATTCCTTCGGCGAGACTCGACTCGTAGGCGCGATTGACACATTCCTTCGCAATTGCAACGACAGGTTGCGAGAATCCAGCGATGGCGTCGGCCGTCTTCAACGCTTCGTCCAGTAACTCATCGAGGGGCACGACACGGCTGACCAACCCGCAGCGTTCGGCTTCGATAGCATCCATCCTGCGTCCGGTGAGAATCATTTCCATCGCCTTCGATTTGCCGAGTACGCGCGTGAGACGTTGCGTGCCACCCGCGCCGGGGATGGTGGCCAGCGTGATTTCAGGCAGTGCGAAGCTGGCGTTGTCGGCGGCGAGAATGAAGTCGCACATCATTGCCAGTTCGCAACCGCCTCCCAGCGCGAGGCCGGCCACCGCGGCGATCACGGGTTTCCGGCAACGTGCCGTGCGTTCCCAGTTGGACGTGATGAACTGGTTCTTGAACACGTCCATGTAGGTCCACTCGCCCATCATCTTGATGTCGGCGCCGGCGGCAAAGGCTTTTTCACTTCCGGTCAGTACGATTACACCGATCGCTTCGTCGGCTTCGAAAGCGTCGAGCGCAACAGTCAGTTCGTCCATCAACAGGTTACTAAGCGCGTTGTACGCTTGCGGTCGGTTGAGCTTGATGAGGCCGGTCTTGCCGCGTGTTTCGACGATGAGCGTTTCATAGGCCATGAGTTTTCCTCGCATGAATCCGGACGAACACGTATGCCAGCATGCCGTCCCGGCAACGAGGCATGCATCGGTACCCGTAACGAGTTCCGGCGCGCTGCATCGCAGCACGAATCTGGACGGATCGCCGGTATACAGACTTGCCCGCGATTTGAACGGTGTTTATAATTGTGAATGCGCGACGAGGCTTTGTCAATTGAGCTTCGGGCTAGCGCCCCATCAAAATGACGCAAGGAGGCACGGCATGACGACACGCCATGAGGACGGACAGATACGTACGGAGCAGCGCGGCCATATTCTGTTGATCGGCATCGATCGTCCGGAAAAGCGCAACGGCTTTACCCCTAAAATGTTCGAGGAACTGGCCAAGGCGTACACGCTTCTCGAAGCGAGTCCTGACCTTTTCTGCGGGCTGCTTTACGCCGAGGGCGATCACTTCACCGCCGGCCTCGACATGCCGAAGATCGTTCCGTTGCGCCGCGAAGGCAAACCATTGCTTCCGGTTGGCGAAGTCGACCCGTTCAATCTGCGCGAACCGTTACGCAAGAAGCCGGTGGTGATCGCACTGAAGGGAATCAGTTTTACGGTGGCTGTCGAGCTGATGCTGGCGTCCGAGGTGGCGGTGGCCGCCGACAATTGCCGCTTTTCCCAGATGGAGGTCAAGCGCGGCATCATGGCAGGCTGCGGTGCAACGATCCGGATGGTGGATCGCGCAGGGTGGGGCAACGCGATGAAGATCCTGCTCACCGGCGACGAATTCACGGCACAGGACGCGTATCGCATGAATTTCGTGCAGGAAGTGGTGCCGGCGGGTGAGGAGTTCGGGCGGGCGCTGGAAATCGCGGAGCGTATTGCCGCGCAGGCTCCGCTGGCCGTGCAGGCTACCATGGCCAATGCGCGCGTGTCGCTTGGGTCGGGATGGCTGGACGCGTATTCGAAGATCCAGTCGGCCCAACAGATTCTTTACAACACGGAAGACGCGAGGGAAGGCGTGCAGTCGTTTGTCGAAAGGCGTACCGCGAGATTCATTGGGCGCTAGTCTGGCGGCAAGCAAGGCAAACGGCCACGATAAAAGGCGGGGCGCAGGCGAGCGTCCCCGACGCTGGAAGACGACAGCTCCGGACGCAGCGTCCGGTACGAATTCAACGGAAACGATTCGATATGACGAAAGGTGCGTTGTCCGGGATTCGCGTGCTCGATCTGAGCCGCATTCTCGCAGGCCCGTGGGGCGCGCAGATGCTGGCGGATCTGGGGGCGGAAGTGATCAAGGTGGAACGCCCGGGCAAGGGTGACGATTCGCGTCAGTTTGGCCCGCCGTTTCTGAAAGATCGCAATGGCAACGACACGCGAGAATCGACATTCTTCATCAGCGCGAACCGGGGCAAGAAGTCTATTACCTGCGACATCGCCACCCCGGACGGGCAGGCGTTGATCCGGTCGCTCGCGGCGAAATGCGACGTGCTGCTGGAAAACTACAAGGTGGGGGACCTGAAGCGATACGGGCTCGATTATGCGAGTCTCAAGCTCGTCAATCCGCGCCTCGTCTACTGCTCGATCACAGGTTTCGGGCAGACGGGGCCGTACAGTCCGCGGCCCGGCTACGATTCGATCTTCCAGGCGATGGGTGGCTTGATGAGCATCACGGGCAACGGCGACGACATGCCGGGCGGTGGTCCCATGAAAACCGGTCCGAGCCTCGCAGATATTCTGTGCGGCCAGTACGCGGCGTCCGCGATCGTGGCGGCCCTCTATCATCGCGATGCAGGCGGCGAGCAAGGCGGCGAAGGGCAGTACATCGACCTCTCGCTGCTGGACTCGATGATAGCTGCCACGTCGCACTATGCGAGTCAGTACCTGGTGTCCGGCGAGGTGCCGGTGCGGCGCGGCACCGAGGGTAACGGAGGCATGCCGTCCCGGATGTTCCGGTGCGCGGATCGAGACATCATGATCGTGGCAGGGAACAACGAGCAGTACGCGCGGCTATGCAAGGTACTCGATCACCCGGAGCTCGCAACGGACCCGCGCTTTAGCGAGATCGCGCTGCGGGTCAGGAACCGCCGGGCGCTCGGTGACGCGTTCGAGCCGCTGATCGCGCAGTGGCAGAGTGACGAATTGCTGGTTGCGCTAGATGCCGCAGGTGTGCCGGCGGGTCCGATCAACAATCTGGAGCAGGTGTTCGCAGACCCGCATGTCCAGGCACGGCAGATGTGCGTGGAGGTCGCGCATCCGCTGTCAAACGATGCAGTACGCATGGTCGCCAACCCGGTGAAGATGTCCGGCACACCGATCGATGCGTACACGCCGCCACCGACGCTCGGCCAGCATACCGAAGTCGTGTTGCGCGATTTGCTGGACATGTCGAGTGCGGAAATCGACGCACTGCGTGCGCGCAAGGTCATTTGATCCTGCGGCGTGATTCGTCGGGCGTTGTTATGCAGCGCCTGAACAACACGTAAAAAAAATGGCCCGACTCGGGGTGAACGAGTCAAGGCCAAACTTCATCGCACTCTCGCGAAGCTCGATGGAGGAGAAATCCGAGCTGCAGTGCGCGCGGAGGTCCTGGTCATCGGCCTGCCTGTGCAAGGTTAGAGCATCGTCTGTCCGCCATCGACATTGATGGTCTGTCCTGTCACGTAACCCGCGCTCTCGCTGCAAAGGAATGCAACGACTCGTCCAATATCCTTCTCCGGATCGCCAAAACGGCCCAGCGAGATTTCGGCCAGGTAACGCGCGCGCTCTACCGGATTCGCTTCCAGATAGGCGTCGGCAGCAGGCGTGAGCGCCGCGGGACACACAACGTTGACCGTGACGCCGAAGGGCCCCCATTCGCGCGCGGCGACTCGCGACAAGGCTCGGATACCTTCCTTGGCGGCGGCGTACGGGGCGAATCCCTGCGTACCTTCAATGCCGGTGCGCGAGGCGAAATTGACGATCCGGCCGGAACCTTGCTGCTTCATGTGGGGCAGGACGGCTTGCATGAAATACAGCGTGCCGTAGAGACCGGACTCGAGCGTTTCGCACCAGTTTTCATCGGTTACCGCTTCCAGCGGCACGCCCGGCGTGCTGCTTTGCGCGTTGTTCACAAGGATATCGATGCGCCCGAAATGCTCGATGGCGAGGCCGACGGTTTTGTCCGCGTCAGCACGCCTGCGCGTGTCGCCAGGCACCACGAGCACCTGAGCGCCATGCTCCTTCAGCGTGGTTTCAGCCTTTCGCAGCTTTGCTTCGGTGCGTCCCGTCAGAACGAGGTTCGCGCCTTCGCTCGCCAGCGCAATTGCAATCCCCAGTCCTAGTCCTTGTCCGCCGCCCGTGACGATGGCAACCCGGTCCTTTAGTGCACTCATGAATCTACTCCTTCGCGATACGACTATTGAACGCTCGCACGATGCGGATCAAACCGGCTCATGACGCAGAACGGTATCGTGTCGAACACATTTATGAACGTCGTTCAATTATAATGCAAGCATGCCGTTTTATGGTCTTGGCGTAATCCCGAATCCGCAAAGAATATGTATGCTAAACCGGCGACCGCCGTGAGACTATGTGAATGGTTCATTTATAATGGGTGCGATCAAATGGAAGGGGAGTGATATGTCGAAAGAAATCCTGGCTTCGGCTGACAAGGATGTAACCGGACCGCGTTCGCTGACTCGTCTGCTCGGGCTGTTCGATGTGTTGGCAAAAGCGTCGGACGGGATGTCGCTGGCAGAACTGAACGTCGCACTGGAGTCGCCCAAGAGTAGCTTGTTGAATCTGTTGCGGCCGCTTGTGGCAGAAGGGTTTCTGATGCACGACGGTGGCCGTTACCGGCTGGGACCGTCCATTTTCCGGCTGTCCGCGAATGTGATGGCCGTATGGAATTTCTCGAAGATGCTGCGTCCGTATCTGGTCGAATTGTCGGAGCGGACTCACGAGACGGTCTATATCGGTGTGCTCGACCCGGAACATAAGGTCATTACGTACGTCGACGTTATCGAAAGCGCACAGTCCATTCGATACTCGATGATAGTCGGCATGCGTCGGCCACTGTATTGCACTGCTGCCGGGCGCGTTCTGCTGGCTTATGCGCCGGACGAATTTGTGACCGAGTACCTGCGCACCGTCAAACTCGAGCGTCATACGGAGCAAACCACGGTCAACAAGAAAGTCTTGCGCGAGGAACTGCAACATATCGTCGAGACGGGTTTGTCGGTCAGCCGCGGCGAACTGCTGCCCGACTCGGCAGGTCTGTCGTCGCCGATTTTCGGGCCGAATGGAGAGGTGATCGCGGCGATGGCGGTCGGTGCGCCGCTGGAGCGGTTCGATCGCCAACGCGAGCATCTTGAGGAACACATGCTTGCGGTCGCGCAGCGGGCCTCGGCGTTGGGTAAAGCGAGCGAGGAAGAGTAGGTCTGGCGAGGCGCGTCACGGTTCTTCACGGCGCTCTCACGGGTCCCAAACAGCGGCGCCCGTGAGAGGGTGCCGCTCCGACTCATTGCATGCGTGCCGGGCCGCTCAGGCCGGCGCCTTCGATAACACTGAGACGGTGTTCCGGGCCGCGACGCTTCGGCAACGCGTATGCGATAACGAGCCCTAGCAGCGCACTGCCGGCGACATATCCAAACACCACCACATAGCTTTGCGCCGCCGGAAACGAGGTGCCGCCGCTGCTCACGGAGGCGCCCTGCAGCAGCGTGAAAACCGCTTGCGCGCCAACCGCGAAGAAGCATGAGAAAAACACGTAGAGCAGGCCGGTCGCTTCGCCTGTCTGTTGCGCGGGTGTCGCTTCGATAATCAGGTTGTAGACAGCCGTCTGCGCAAACGCGAGCCCGAACGAACAGAGCATCGCGCCTGGAACGAACAGCACCACACTGCGATGAAGCGGGATCAGGCACGCCCAGGCAACCACTAGCATGCTCATGCCGATCAGCGCCGCCGGACGCGCGGCATGACGTGCGGCAACGCGACCGCTCCACGGACTGGCAAGCATCGCGGTGACGTTAAAGGTGAACATGAGCAGGCCCGCGCCGGTCGCTGTCAGTCCGAACCCTGCGCGTGTCCATGCCGGCTGTTGCAAAAAGAGCGAGAACACTTGTCCGAGTTGCATGGCGCCGACCGCGATGCACATCATGCAGGCGTTCGCGAGGATCACCTGACGTTTGGCCAGTAAGCGGATGTTGATAAGCGGGTCCGCCACGCTGCGCTGATGCCGCGCCCAGAGCCACAGTACCACTGCGCCGCCGATCAGCAAGCCGGCGGTTCGCGGATCCCGCAGTCCCCATGTGTGGATTTCCTGCACCGCAAAGAGAATCGCACACAACGCCGGTGCGAAGGCGAGGCCGCGCACGAAATCGATTTGCGTGCCGGGCCTGGGGCTCGATTTCGGCACACATAAACGTACCGCCGCGATTGTCATCGTGCACAGCACGACTTTTAGCCAGAACCCGCCTTGCCATGAGTAGCGATCTATCACGATACCGGCGCAAATGTAGATCAATCCGGCCGAAACCATGCCGGCCGCGGTGACGAGTCCGACTGCAGAAGGTATTTCGCGGGCCGGCAGATTTTCGCGGACGAGCCCCATGGAAAGCGGCGTGATGCCCGACGCGATCGACTGCATCACGCAACCGGCGATCAGCACGGCGAGGTTTGGCGCGCACGCCGACACGATGCCTCCCACGGTAGCGATCGCGAGTACGATGAGCAGGACACGCCGGTAGCCGAGCAGGTCCCCCAGCCGTCCACAGATTGCCGCGAAGACCGCCGCGCCAAGCCAGTAGGCGGTTACCGTCCAGCCAACCGAGGCTGATCCGGGGAAAACCCTGTAGAGCGTCACGAGCATCGTGTAAATCACGGTGATGCCGGCTGACGCCGAGACCGCCGATATCAGTAGCGCAAGCAGGAACCAGCGTCGAGGACCTTCGACGAGCGGTTGACGCGAAGACGATTGCGGCAGTGCATCAGCGTGCATTGGATGTCTCCTTTTTAGGTCGGCTTTTGTTTATTTTCTCATAGTTGAACGACGTGCGCATAGTTACATAAAATATTTCGCGTATGTCCTGCGCATTGTGATGGTCGCTTTCGCCGATATCAATCCGGTATCGGTCCTTCTGGTTTCGATATGGGGGTTTGAACGTCGACTGCGTGTGCCGATACTCCGGTATCAGCAGGCCAACAGGCGCGGCATTGATTGCTCGCTTCATATCAACAGGAGACTTTTTCATGCAGACCTACCAAGGAAAGATTTACGACGCCGACACGCATTTCTACGAAGTGGAGGATGCGTTCAGCCGTTACCTGCCCGAGAAGTTCAAGAAAGAATGGGGCTTTACCAGCCGGGTTACCGCAGAAGGAAACCGCTGCATGTACGTCGGCGATCGCAAGGTGGAGATCAGCGAAGGCTACACGTCGGCAGAAGGGCTCGTGCCGCCGCCGGGGAAACTGCACGAATGGCTGCGAGCCATGAAGGACGGCCAGAGCAACGTCGAAATGCGGGTTCCGCCGACTCCGGACATGTTCAACCGTGACGCGCGTCTGAAGAAAATGGATGAGTTCGGCGTCGAGGCGTGCACGATGTATGTCGGCGAAATGGTGGCGTGCATTTCCTATCTGAACGAACCCGTTGCGGCAAACGCTGTACTGCACGCATACAACCGCTGGATGCTTGAGGACTGGACCTTCAACTACAAGGATCGTATTTACAGCACGCCGATCGTTACGCTCGACGATCTCGACTCCGCCGTCGCCGAAGCAAAGTGGCTGGTGGCGAATGGCGTGCGTGTGATTCTGATGCCGATGGGTCCGTTCAATGGACGCGCACCTGGCGACCCATATTTCGATCCGTACTGGGCGATTCTGAACGAGGCGGGTGTATGCGTGACCTTCCACGTTTCGGAAGCCATCTACATGAAGGACCACATGGCCGTATGGGGCGAACCGGTACAGCAGTCGCGCCAGCGCCAGACCGCTTTCGTGTGGATGCACGGTTACGGCGAGCGTCCCGTGATCGAAACACTGTCGTCCTTCATCTTCTACAATTTCTTCGAGCGTTTTCCGAACGTCAAACTGTGCAGCGCGGAAAACGGCGCGGAGTGGGTACCGTCGATGCTGGTCAAGATGGACAAGTGCCGGGGGATGTCGAAGAATGGCTACTGGCCCTGTGGTCAGTTGAAGAGCCGGCCGAGCCAGATTTTCAAGGAAAATGTCTTCGTGGTAGCGTATCCGGAAGATGACCTCGCGCAGATCGTCGAGCAGACCGGTTCGGCGGACTTCCTGTTGATGGGCTCCGACTATCCGCATGCGGAAGGCGTGCCTGAACCCATCGATTTCGCAAGCGAAGCGTGCGGGCCGTTGTCCGCGGAGGACACCCGGAAAATCATGTACGACAACGGGCGCCGCTTCATGCCCGCCCGGGCCTAGCCGCTCGATGTTGTGCGGCCGCACGGGAGACATCGGGCTGCAAGCATCAGGAGCTTTTTAACAGATGAAATGACTACGCAAGCGTGAGGGGTTGCAATGTCCCCGCATGTTTGCGTCACTGTGGACAGGCTAGCCATGAATTTACTGGACTATCAGGCGTTGTTGCTGGAGCGTGACGGCGGCATCCTCACCGTTACCCTCAACCGGCCCGATACGTTGAATGCGTTCGACGAACAGATGGACGTCGAGTTCTCGCGGCTCTTCGTAGACGTTGCGGAAGATCCCGAGACCCGGGTTGTCGTGCTCACGGGGGCAGGCCGCGCATTTAGCGCCGGCGGCGATATCGAGCACATGCAACAGGTGATCGACGATCCGTCACAATTCCTCGCCGGCATGCAGCGCGCGAAGAAAATTATCTTTTCAATGCTCGACTGTCCGAAACCCGTCATTGCCAAGATCAACGGTCATGCGGTGGGACTCGGGGCGACCATCGCGCTTTTTTGCGATCTGAGTTACGCGGCAAACCACGCGAAGATCGGCGATCCTCATGTGAAGGTGGGTTTCGTCGCGGGTGACGGCGGGGCGGTGATCTGGCCGCAACTCATCGGCTATGCGAAGGCCAAGGAATATCTGCTGACCGGCGATCTGCTGGGCGCGGAGGAGGCGGCCCGTCTCGGCCTGATCAACTATGCCGTTCCAGCTGACGAACTCGATGCGGTCGTGGCCACGATGGCGAAGCGTCTGGCATCGGGCGCTTCGCAGGCCATCCAGTGGACCAAGACCTCGATCAACATTGGTTTGAAGCAACTGGCGCACTCGATACTCGATGCGTCTATCGCCTATGAGGCGCTGTCCAATCAGACCGAGGATCATCAGGAAGCGGTGAATGCGTTTCGCGAGAAGCGCGATCCGGTTTTCAAGGGCCGCTAAGCCGTTTTGGCCAAGCATGACCAGCGCCAGATCCGTCACGAAACAGGGGTGTTTTACATGCAACGAGTAGTCGCGATTACCGGTGGATTCGGCACACTCGGACGGGCGGTTGGCGACGCGTTTGCCGCCGATGGATGGAAGGTTGCGTTGGTGGATCGGGCATCCGTGCCCGACGCGTCGGCTCTCGACGAGCAGCGCGCGCAATGGCGGCTGGGCGGCGTCGATCTGACCGATCTCGGCAGCGCACGGACCGCGATGTCGTCGGTCGTCGAGCGCTTTGGATCGCTGAATGCATTGATCAACGTGGCCGGTGGTTTTCGCTGGGAAACGCTGGCTGATAGTGATCTGGATGCCTGGGATCTGATGTACCAGATGAACGTTCGCACGGCGGCGACGGCATCGAGGGCCGCGCTCGACCAGTTTGGTGCTGGACCGCAAGGCGGCCGCATCGTCAATATCGGTGCAGGGGCGGCGCTGCGCGCAGGCGCGGGGATGGGGGCCTATGCGGCGTCGAAAGCGGGCGTGCTGCGTCTTACCGAAGCGCTCGCCGACGAACTGAAGGATCGCGGCATTACAGTGAACGCGATTTTGCCAGGCACCATCGATACGCCGCAGAATCGCAAGGACATGCCTGATGCAGACTTTTCACGCTGGGTGCTGCCTGCTGACATCGCGGCAGTTATCCTCTTCCTCGCCTCCGAGGCTGCCTCGGCCGTGACTGGCGCGGCGATTCCGGTTACTGGCCGTTCATAGAGCTGTGCAGGGGGCGCGGTCTTCCGTAGGGTGACGTGCTGGCGCACGCTGGTTTGCGAGGCGATGGTCTGACGCAGTCAGTCGGACCATCGCGATCCCCTTGACGTTCAGGATCTCACGAAGGCCTTGCCACTCAGGTCAAGCGCGTCAGGGAATCCGTGCTGAATCCGAGGAACGGTTCACCCAGACGGGCGCGTCGAGCCCAGTGCGCGTCATGCAGCAGCGAGCGTCCCACTCCGATCAGATCGAACTCGTTGCGCAGGAACCGTTCGAGCAACGGCGTGAGGTCGGGCTGGGCAACGGTTTCCGTCCCGGCCATCGAGTCATAGAAACCTTTGTTGATCCCGATGCCGCCTACGGTCATCGACAGCTTGCCCGTCACCTTTTTCACCCAGCCGGCGAGATTCATCTCCGAGCCGTCGAACTCCGCACGATTGAAATAGCGCGTGCTCGCCTCGAAAATATCGACGCCCGCCTCGGCGAGCGGCGCGAGCGTCTGTTCGAGTTCAGCAGGTGTGGTCGCAAGACGCGCCTTGAAATCCTGCTGTTTCCACTGCGAAAAGCGGAAACTGATGGGCATGGCTTCACCGATCTCCGCGCGGATTTCGCGGACCACTTCCACGGCAAAACGGCTCCTGGCAGTCCGATCTTTGCCCCAGGCGTCGGTGCGTTGATTGGTCTCACTCCACAGAAACGAATCGATCAGGTAGCCATGGCCGCCGTGAATGGCAATTCCGTCGAACCCCGCGGCCTTCGCGTATGACGCGCTGCGGCGATAGGCGGCGATGACATCCGCGATTTCTTCATCGCTCATCGCGCGGGTAGGGGCACTCACGCGCGCCAGATAGCCGGCATCGAGCGAGGCCAGGCGACCGGTCGGACCCCACAGTCCGGAAGGGCGCATAGGCTCTGCAGCAGGAACGGGACCGGTATTGGCTTCCTTCATCGGGCCCATGTGCCACAACTGCGGAAAAATCAGACCGCCACTCGTGTGTACCGCATCCGTCACACACCGCCACGCTGCGACCGACTCCACCCCGGCCAGTGTCGGGATTGAGTTTTCTCCGAGACCGGCTTCACCGAGTGCCGACGGATGATCGATGCCGACACCTTCAGTGATGATGAGCCCCGTCTCGCCTTCGGCGCGCCGCTGGTAGTATGCAGCGACATCAGGCCCAGGCATGCCGTCGGGAGAGAAGCCGCGCGTCATCGGCGACATGACGATACGGTTTGCCAGCGTAACTCCGCGGACCGAAAGTGGCGTAAAGAGTGGCGCGGTGATCATACCTGTCTCCGTGCGTATAGTTGACTTGCGTACGGATAATGATACGCTATATTCCTGCCGCAAAAAAGCGCGTCGGCCCAGTTTCAGGTGATGGGCCAGATAGACGCACGGAGGAGGGCGGGACCTAAGTTCGCGAGTTGTGCTGGTGGTCGGGCAATTGATACTGCCACGCCGAGAGCAGCAACTGCTGAATGTGGGCAGCACGCTGCTCGCGTTGCGCGGGCGTGGTTGGAATGCCCATCAGGACTTCCACGCTTCCGGCAACGAGCGTCAGCAGGTCACGGGCGGCCTGCGGCGCGTCGGAGACGTTTATCGTTCCGCCTTGAGCGGCCGACGCGATGAAGGCCGCTACCGGTTCCAGCATCGCATTCACATATTGCAGGAATCCCTTCGCTACATCCGGAAAGCGATGCGATTCCCCGACACTGACGCGGGTGATTTCGATCGTGTCAGTGGACGCCATATGGTCCGTCAGTGTGCGTACAAGGACCAGCAATGTCTTCGAGAAGTCGCGGCGCGGTTTCAGCACTTGTTCGATCCTGCCACGCAGATCCGACATGCCGTGCCAGATAGCAGCGCGAAACAGGTCTTCCTTGGTGCCGTATTGCCGGTAAACGGTTGTCTTGCTGATTCCCGCACGCTCAGCGATTTCTTCGACTCTGGCTCCGCCGAACCCTTCTGCCCGGAAAGCCTGCGTGGCTGCGTTCAGGAGCCTTTCGCGCAATTCTGCGGCGGCGTCCTGCGTGGGGCGCCCCGCGGAGCGCGGTGCGGCTGTCGCAGTGCCGTCAACGGTAGCGGAGCGCGAAGCTCGAAGTGCCGAGGGCTTGACCATGGGCGGAGGGACACGAAGGAAAAGAAGAAAGTGTACTCACGTCCCTGCCGGTCCGCCAGTGGGGCCGACCTGGCGCAGGCCGGCGCGCCAGCTACGTCACACGTCGATCATGCCGCGGACATAAGATTCCATCGTGCCCGCGCACGACAGCTTGTCCTCGCCTTCCTCGAGATCCGCGTAACGGCCGACCTGTCTGACGAGCGGCCCCTGGAAACCGTCTGTGGCGCCCTTGGGTGAAAAGTCGACTGTCACCTTGTCGCCAGTGATGAATCCGCCCCAGTATCCTTCGGCAAGCAGATCGAAGAACGCAAAGCGGCCTTCGACTACCCCCTTGCCATCGGCGGGATTCAGCAGCTTTTCGCCTGATTTGTCGAGCACGAACGGGACGATCCACGGACAGATCGCATAGCCTTGTGCCACGTCGGACCAAGGGCCGGTGCCGATCATTTCGGACATGCCATAGCTGTTCTGGACGTTCTCCGGTTGAATGCCATAGAAGTCGACGATCTGCTTGCGGAAATCGACGGGCGCCTGAGTACCCTTCAGTCCACCGCCTGTGGTGATGACCGTCTCCGGATGACAGATGCCATCCGTCACGCCGCGCCGGCGAGCGTAGTCGACCAGCGTCCAGTGCAGCGACCAGTTGCCTTGCACGAGCACAGGTCCATCGCGGCGAGCGAGTAGTTTGTCCAGGAAACGGTCAATCATTGCACCGGTATGTCGCTGACGCGCTGCCGCCTGCTCCTGGAAGGCCGCTATTTCGCTCGGCTTTGCGCTGCCGTCGGCGAGCGCTCGACGCATGCGGCCCATCGCGATCGTCGCGGAGGCGAGCGCCGGCTCATCGAACATTAGTGTGCTTTCGCTGCCGAGCTGCGTGGCGGCGCTCAGGACTGGCCCGATATGGCGATGCGCGCCGCTCGGCGGCATCATCAGAAACACCGGACGCTTGCCGAAATCCCGTTCGATCAGCCTGTTTCCATACACGCCGAGTTTTACGCACGAGGCCGTTACGTGGTCCAGGTCGGCGCGCGTCTGATTGATGAAACTGCATTTGCCGGAGGTGCCGCTCGAACTGAACACATGATGTCCGGCGTTACGCAGACGATCCATCCATGCATCGACGTTGTCGACTCCGTCGACATTGACGTCAGTCACCGGTGTGCTCGTCAGCGTTTGCAGCCAGGTATTCAGGTGCTTCCAGCGGCCGCTTTCCACGAACTGCTCGGGGTAGCTCTTGTAGATCTGGTGCGCGAACAGCAGCGGCACCATGTCGGCTTCGCTGCGGATTTCGTCGACGCCCGTGTCGGCGGCGCGACGGCCTAGCAGTCTGATCTGTTCACGGCGTTGGGAGAAACGCTCCTGCATTGCCGTCAGTTGAAGCGCGCGCAAAATGTCGGGATGGCGGCGAAACGGGTCGCCGTCCTGTTCAAGCAGATCGTAAAAGAGGTTGAGCGTCGACATGGTATCTCCGGCGTGACGTAACGTTGCGTCACGCGCCAGTGCGGTATTGATCGAAATCCGTGGCGCTTGAGACTTCGAGCCACGCGTCGAGGTTTTCCTGCAAGGACGCAAGTTTGTTGCGCACAACGCTCACGGCATCGGGTCCGAGCGGCAACCTCAGCGGTGGCGGTTCGGTGTAGACCGCCTGGATGATCGCCGCCGCAGCCTTGGCCGGATCGCCGGACTGCGTACCGTGATAGTGGGACATCTGTTCGCGTATCCCGCCCACGGATTCCGCGTACGCAGGTTCGACGGCTTCGCTCCAGCGCAGCGAGCCGCCCGCAAAATTGGTGCGAAATCCGCCGGGTTCGACGAGTGTGACGTGCACGCCGAACGGTTTGAGTTCTCGCGCAAGCGACTCCGACAGGCCTTCGACCGCATGCTTGGAAGCGCAATAGAAGCTGCATCCCGTGATGCCGATCAACCCCGCGACAGACGACAGGTTGACGATATGTCCGGAGCCTCGCTGACGGAAGTGCGGCAGCACGGCCCGGATGGTGTTCACGGTGCCGAAGAAATTCGTATCGAAGACCTGCCTCGCCTCGGCGTCGGAGACCTCTTCCAGTGCGCCGAACAGACCGTATCCGGCGTTGTTGACGAGCACGTCGATGGTGCCTGCGTGAGCAAGCGCCTCTGCGATTGCGCGAGGCACGGCAGCTGAATCGGTGACGTCGAGCACGACGCCATGTGCGAATCCGGCAGGCGACATCTGTTCGAAGGCGGCGATCTGAGATGCGTTGCGTACGGTACCGACCACCCGGTCGCCACGAGCCAGGACGGCTTCGGCGAGGGCGCGGCCGAAGCCGGACGACACACCCGTGATGAGCCAGACAGCGGAGGATGTCGGTATAGCGGTCATCAAAAATCTCTCCCGAATGAAAGCAAAGCGGATTTCACACGGGCCGGCCGGCTTCGACTACGTCGCCCGCTTCTTCAGATATCCACTTCATGAAACGGTGGATGGGAAACATGCCGTCATGTGGATAGCCGCCGACGCCGTCCGAAATCGATTCGCCGAGCGTCACGATGCGCTGCACGCCGGCACATGCAAGCCCATCGCGTACTTCGACGACGCGATGCGGCGGATAAATGCCCACGGTCTGCGTCGCCACGGTGGCAAAGCGGGTGGCATCACGCAGGCTTTGCACCGGCACGACATTCACGGTTTTGCAGATGGGATGGAAGTCCACCCGCTCGTCCGACCTGATGACGAGGCCCTTCCCGTCGTATCCCCCGAACACGCGATAAAGGGGTTCCATCTCGCGCAATACGTCGACTGCCTCGCGGATGTCGGCCGGTACGAGAGGACCCTGACCGTCGCCATAGCGAAAGTTTTCGCCAAGCGCGGCTGCCAGATGTTCGCAATAGCGGTCGGTGTCTTCTTCATTGCCTTCTATGAACTGATAGCGGCTCGCGTTACACGCATCCTGATTGAACGACTGCACGTCGGCTGCGCCGGCACGCGCCACCTGCTTCAGCAGTTCGTCAGAAGCAAACGCTTCCCGGCCGATCAGCGAGATCGATACCTTGGGGTCGAATGCGACCAGTTCGAGACCGGGGCCGGCGTAACGCATCGCGTGGCGCACGGCGCTTTCGCCGCCCCACACGACAAGCTTGTCGAAGTACTGCGGGCGATACAGGATCGACTCGACGTTTTCGTCGCCACCGCGCCAGTAAGCTGCCGAAAACGACTGTGTCAACGGATGTGCCGGGTCGATCTCGGCCATCGTGCGCAGAATGGCGGTCGCGGTGAACAAATCGTTGGACGGCAGTTTCAGCAGATGCACGCCTTTGGTCAGTGCCGCGCGCATCACCGTCATCGCCGCCACCATCGGCGAATTACCGGCAAGTATGTGAACCAGTCTGGGCGGAAATGCGCGCAGACGGCTTGGGCGGCCACGCAATGTGCGCGGCATCCAGCCGTCAATGAAGCCGGCCTCGCCGAGGCTGAGGCGCAATTCATCTTCGATCACGCCGCGGGAAAACAGGTTCGGGATATCGCGGTAGCAATTCTCCAGAATTCGACGCCCAAGCGGACTCACTTCGATCATCGATTCGAGTGCCTGTTGCATCAGGCTGTTCACATCCAGATGCAGCCGCGGACCGAGTTCGACGAGGAAATCGATGACTTTTGCAATCGGCAGATCGAATGCCGGACCCGCCTGTGTACGGGGCCAGACGAGATCATCGAGATCTATCGCCGGCGTGCAGAATCCTTTGCCAAGATCGCGCGATACGTGCGTGACTGCATTCCCCACCACCGTTCGCCCACGATAGACGTGCGGCACACGCAACGCCGCAGTGGCGCCACCTTGCGGCGATGGCCCGGTTTCCCGGGTTGGTGATTCGACGTGATCCATGTGGTACTCCTGCGCGATTGGATTAGGTGCAATTCAGGCGCCCGGACGACGGCGCGGAATGCAGGGCGGGTGGATGTTGTCAGCTCAGTTGGCGATCGTGCGATCCATGAACTGCTTCAGCGTATTGACTTCGTCATCCGTGAAACCGTGCAGTTCGAGTGATCCACCCGATTCCTGCCAAAGACGCATCTTCGATTGAATGCAAATATATGCACACCATTCGAAAACCGCAACGAATATCGTCGTGTGGTTTTCCCCAAGTTGTTGGCGGTCGACTCCGCGCGCGACGATGTAACAGCATCCTCAGCAGGAGATGAGGTTGGACGATCTGATGAGACCCTTCGTCACGAACCAGGTCCGGGATTTGCTGGCACCAATAATGCAACTAGTAGTTGCATTAAATTGAGCTCAAGACTAGACTCGAATCCCAAGCGCCACGGGTGGGATATCGGCCGCACGAATGAGCCGCGACGAACAATAAGGAGACGAAATGACCTCAGTACTGGAAGCTGGTGTGCTGCCGGCCATGCAGGAACTGCACGTATCGAACGATATCCTCGACGACCGCGCGGCACTTGATGCAGCTTGGGAGCGCGATGGCTATTGGTTCTTCCGCGGCGTGCTGGATACGGAGGCGGTCGAACGGTTGCGCAGCAAATTTCTCGAGGAGATCTCGCAGCTCGGCGTGATTGCCCCTGGCGATCCGATCGCTCGCTACAACGGCAAGAGTCTTGGCGAATTCCCGTTCCGTATGGAACCGCTCGCAACACGCAAGATATGGAAACCGTTTGCTGCCGAGCCGGCCATCCATCGTTTCTTCACCAGACTGCTTGCCGACGAACCGTTCTGGATTCCGACAGTGGAATACCGCGCGACGCCGCCAGCACAGGACCGCTCACGTCCTCGCTTCGATTACGTTCATCAGGACGGTTTCTACAACGCGGGAATACCGTTCCTCATCTGCTGGATCCCGCTCGCGGAAATTGATGCGAACGTCGGCGGGCTGGTACTTGCCGAAGGGCTGCATAAAGGGCCATATTTGCACGATCTTTCGCAGCCGCCGCTGTTTCCGATTCCCGATGGCGCAGTACCCGCACACGCGTGGCGTCGCACGACTTATCGGCCGGGCGATGTGGTCATCATGCATTTGAACACTCCGCATACCGGCGTGGCGAATTACTCGGACCGCTTCCGGCTCTCGATGGACATCCGGGTGATGGCGGCGTCCGGTAACACGCCGATCGTCGGCAATATCACTTCTATCACGCAGCATGAGGTAGCGGTGCAGGGCGAGGACGGCCGCAGCGGAACGTTTATGCTCGATGAGAGTACGTATAGCCGCGGTCTCGATGGCGGCAAGGTACCGCTCGAGGAAATCCCCATGCGCTTTCACCCCGGGGACGAGGTTATTCTGGCGTCGCATGAAGGCCGCGTGACAGTCTTGCGTCCTCCTCATTAATTGTTCAACGGTTTACTTCGTATTGGGTAACGAGATGCCTTATCCGAAAACATTCCATCGGCGTCTTGCGAGTAAGGTCGCGATCGTGACAGGGGCCGGTTCGCAAGGTAACGGCGTTGGTACGGGCAAGGCGATTGCCTGTGTTTTCGCGCGTGAAGGCGCATCGGTGTGTCTTGTCGACCAGCATGAGACGCGAGCCGCCGAGACGCTTGCGATGATTCATGAGGCGGGCGGCAATGCGTTTGTCTGTGCTGCCGATGTCACTGACAGTAGTGCCTGCGCCCGTATCGTGGCCGCCACGGTCGAGCGTTACGGCGCGCTCCACGTGCTGGTGAACAACGTCGGCGTGGCAGGCGCGGGCGGCCGCTTCGATAATCTCGACGAGGCCGCGTGGGATCGCATCATCGACGTGAATCTGACGAGCGCGTTTCTGATGAGCCGCAGCGCGGCCCCTCAACTGGTCGCGGGTGGGGGCGGCTCGGTGGTCAATGTGAGTTCAACTGCGGGAATCAGGAGTCATGGGTCGGCTGCCTACGGGTCGTCAAAGGCCGGCATGATTGCATTGACGCGTGAACTGGCGGTTGCTTACGGGCGCGACGGCATGCGCGCCAATGCGATTGCGCCGGGTCATATCCTCACGCCGATGGTCGAATCCATGCTGGACGACGAGGCCAGGGACCGGCGCCGGAAGATCGCGCCGCTCGGCATCGAAGGAGACGCATGGGACGTCGCATCAGCCGCGTTGTTCCTCGCCAGCGACGAAGCGCGCTTCATTACCGGCGCGTGTCTTCCGGTCGATGGCGGCGTGACGGAGATCGCGGCGCTTTGCGCATATGAACTGATGCAGCGGTGAGGTTCCGTTGAGTAAGCGTGCTTCTGATGCGCTAGTTCGTGCCTTCTGGCCGGATTGATAATTTTGGATTGCAAAACAAAGATGTCCGCAAGTCGGTCAGGGAGACACTTTGCATGGCAGGAGTATCGCTGGAACAATACGGTCCACGCGAGTCGATGGAATACGACGTCGTGATCGTCGGCGGCGGCCCGGCTGGCCTGTCCGCGGCGATCCGCCTGAAGCAGCTGGCGGCGGAAAAAGGCGTCGAGCTTGGCGTGTGCGTACTGGAAAAAGGCTCGGAGATCGGGGCTCATATCCTGTCGGGCGCGGTGATGGATCCGCGCGCCATCACCGAACTGATCCCGGACTGGAAGGAAAAAGGCGCGCCGCTGACGGTGGACGTGACCGAAGACAGATTCCTGTTTCTGACCGAAACCGGCTCGAAGAACGTGCCGATCTGGGCGCTGCCGGACAACTTCAAGAACCACGGCAACTACGTGATCAGCCTCGCGAACGTCACACGCTGGCTGGGTCAGCAAGCCGAAGCGCTGGGCGTGGAAATATTTCCAGGTTTTCCTGCTGCCGAGATCCTCTACAACGACGACGGCTCGGTCAAGGGTGTGGCCACCGGCAATCTGGGCATCGGCAAGGATGGCGAGCCGACCGAGAATTTCCAGCTCGGCATGGAATTGCACGCGAAGTACACGCTCTTCTGCGAGGGCGCGCGTGGGCACCTCGGCCGCCAGCTGAACGACAAGTTCAAGCTGCGCGAAGGCGTCGATCCGCAGGTCTACGGTATCGGCATCAAGGAACTGTGGGACATCGATCCGGCGAAACACAAGCCGGGTCTGGTGATGCACACTGCCGGCTGGCCGCTGGAGAACGACACGTACGGCGGCTCGTTCCTCTATCACATGGACAACAACCAGGTGGTGGTGGGCTTTGTGGTCGGTCTGGGCTACACGAACCCGTATCTGTCGCCGTTCGAGGAATTCCAGCGCTACAAGACGCATCCGGCGATCCGCGCGGTACTCGAAGGCGGCAAGCGGGTGTCGTACGGTGCGCGGGCGATCACCGCGGGCGGTCTGCTGTCGCTGCCGAAGCTCGTGTTCCCGGGTGGCGCGCTGGTGGGTGACGATGCGGGCTTCCTGAACGCATCGCGGATCAAGGGTTCGCATGCGGCGATCAAGACCGGCATGCTGGCTGCCGATGCTGCGTTTGAAGCGGTGCAGGCCGGACGCACTAGCGATGAACTCACCGCTTACCCGGAATCGTTCAAGACCTCGTGGCTGCATACCGAGCTGCATCGGGCGCGCAACTTCAAGCAGTGGATGAGCAAGGGCCTGTACCTCGGCACGCTGATGGTCGGCCTCGAGCAGAAGGTGCTC
The DNA here is from genome assembly GCF_058781505.1 of Paraburkholderia sp. FW306-2-2C-D06C. Lineage (NCBI taxonomy): Bacteria > Pseudomonadati > Pseudomonadota > Betaproteobacteria > Burkholderiales > Burkholderiaceae > Paraburkholderia > Paraburkholderia sp. FW306-2-2C-D06C. The sequence continues at coordinate 96,371 of NZ_JBYSWU010000019.1, forward strand.
GGCGGCAACGTGCCGTGGACGCTGCATCACCAGCATTCCGATCACGAGATGCTCAAGCCTGCTTCGCAGTGCAAGCCGATTGTTTATCCGAAGCCGGATGGGAAGCTGACGTTCGACTGGTTGTCGTCGGTGTTCATCTCGAACACCAATCATGAAGAGAACCAGCCGGCTCACCTCACGCTGAAAGATCCGTCGGTGCCGGTGAACGTGAACTGGCAGACCTATGCCGGTCCGGAAGCGCGGTATTGCCCCGCAGCGGTGTATGAGTTCGTGAAGAACGACGACGGCAGCGAACGTCTCGTGATCAACGCGCAGAACTGCGTGCATTGCAAGACCTGCGATATCAAGGACCCGACCCAGAACATCGTGTGGGTGACGCCTGAGGGTGGCGGCGGTCCTAACTATCCGAATATGTAGTCAATCTTCGAGCTGAACATAGAGTTAAGAAGCGGCATGAAACTTGTCAGATCCATTGAGGAATTGCGCGCCCAACTGCGTGGCCAGAGCCGAATCGCCTTCGTTCCAACCATGGGCAATCTGCACGAAGGTCATTTGTCGTTGATGCGCCTGGCACGTCAATATGGCGACCCCATAGTAGCCAGTATCTTCGTTAACCCGTTGCAATTCGGGCCGAATGACGACTACGCAAAATATCCGCGCACGCTCGAAGCCGATATCGAAAAGCTACAGAAGGAAAATGTCTACGTGCTATTTGCGCCGACCGAGCGTGACATGTATCCGCAGCCGCAGGAGTATCGTGTTCATCCACCGCATGCGCTTGGCGACATGCTCGAAGGGGAGTTCCGTCCGGCTTCTTTCATGGCGTGTGTACGGTTGTCATGAAGCTGATGTCTTGCGTACAGCCTCGGGTGGCCATGTTCGGCAAGAAGGACTATCAGCAGTTGACGATCGTTCGCGAGATGTGCGCGCAGTTTGCCTTGCCTGTCGATATTATCGGCGCCGAAACAGTGCGCGACGTCGATGGCCTTGCGCTATCGTCGCGCAATCGCTTCCTCGCGCCTTCGGAGCGAGCGGAAGCTCCTGCTTTGTATCGGACGCTGAATCAGGTTCGTGACAGGATGCTAAGCGGCGCGAGCGATCTGAAATCGGTCGAGCTAAAGGCGTTTAGCATACTCGCTGAAAGGGGCTGGGTTCCAGACTATGTGTCTATCCGCCGGCGCTCGGACCTTCGAGCACCTGATCCGCAGGAACTCAGCGTGGAACCGCTCGTGGTGATGGCGGCGGCGAAGCTCGGCACGACGCGACTGATCGACAATCTGGAAATCTGAGTGGACAACCATCCCGGATGAAACGGTATGCCGTCGTGCTCGGCGCGTTGTCGTTTCTCCGTAACCACGTGCCAGCAGTTATGAGTCGGTCAACTCCCGTTGACCTGCCTGCGCAGGTCGGGCTTTCGAACTTTCCCCGAGGCTGTGCGCGGTAACTCAGCAACGATATAAAGACTTTCCGGAGTCTTCTGACGCGCTACGCCAGCCTCGGAAAAATGCTTTTGTACGGACGCGAGGTCGAGAAACGCGCCTTTCTGAAGCACGACCACGGCGCACACTTTCTCGCCGTACCGCGAGTCGTTTTGGCCGACGACGGCTACGTCCCGTATCGCCGGATGCGTGGCAAGTACGCGCTCGACCTCCTGCGATGAAATGTTCTCGCCGCCACGAATCACAATGTCTTTCTTGCGATCGGCGATCGTGAGACAGTTTGCCGAATCGAGCTTGCCAATGTCGCCGGTGCGAAACCAGCCATCGGGGGTAAATGCATTTGCGCTGAGTGTCGGGTCGGTGTAGCCGACGAACAGCTCGGGGCCCTTGGTCAGAATCTCCCCCTGGCTGCCGGACGGTAAGTCTCGATCCATCTCATCCACGATTCGCACCAGACTGCCAGGTTGAACGCGTCCGTCCGTGTAAGCGCGCTGTTCGAAGGAGCTGTCGCGCCAGCCTATGCTGACCGTCGAGTGTTCCGTCAATCCATAAGCGCGAGTGCCCGCGAAGCCGGCGCGATCCGCCAGTTCGATATGTTCGGGTGTGACGCCGGTTCCTCCCAGACCGTAGGCCGCGAGAGACGAGAGATTATGCCCTTCGAGCCGGGCCGCCTCCAGCAGACCCTGCAGATGAAAGGGCGTGCCGCCGGAAAGGCGTACCCGATAGCGCTCGATCAGCTCGGCTGCGAGCGATGCATCCCAGCGGTCCGTGTACACCATCTCCGTCGCGGTCACGAAAGGGCGCAGCAGAAAATTGAAGCCGGCGATGTGACCGGCAGGGAAGGGGGTGAAATAGGGCCCGGGGCCATCGATGAAGGGGATGGACCATTCGGCGCCGACGGTCTGGTGCGTATGTTGCACACCCTTTGGCGCTGCCGTGGTGCCCGACGTATAGAGCAGCAGGCAGACGTCCTGTGGCTGCGGGGGCGGCGAATAGGCGTCGATCGCCGATGCTTGTGAAAGCGCTTCAACGGCCTCGAGCGTGATGCCGTTGCGTGGCGTGCGATTGCCGACGACGATGACGCGCTCCAGATCAGGCAGGCTGCCCAGCGCGTCGATGCGTTCCAGGAAGTCGATCCCACGCCAGCGCTCAGGCACACACAGGAAGCGCGCCCGCGAATCCCGCAGGATGAAACCCACTTCGGCAGGCCCGTAGATATGCACGATCGGCACCAGCACCGCACCGACTTCCAGCGCGGCCAGGTAGAGAACCGCGGTCTCCCGCTGCGTTGGCAGTTGCATGGCGATAGCGTCACCGGCTCGCAACCCGAGGGCGCGCAACCCGCTGGCGAGGCGCGCCGCCGTGCTCAACAGTTCCAGCGTGGTGACGCTCGCGACGCCTTCCTCTGTATGAAAGTGCATGCGTGTTGCAGGATGGGCCTGCACAGATCTCGACAGCAGCAAATTCAACGGGACATCGGGTATCCAGTCGTTGCGATGGGCGGCGCTGTTCATGTCGACGGCTCCAGCAAGTCCCGCAAAAGATCGACCAGCGCAAGAGGCTGATCCAGCATGAGGTGGTGGTGCGCGCCGGGCATCGTCACGGGCCCACGCGCATCTGGGATGGCGGCCACTATTCTGGTCGCTCGCTCGGCGCTGACCACCGCGCTCTTTTTCGCATGGACATAAGTGACCGGAACTGTGATGCGGCCCAGCAGTCCGGCGTCGCCTTCGACCGGTTGAAGCTCGCGCAGCGATGGATCAAAACGCCAGGTCCAACCCGCATCGGTTTGACGTACCGACATGCGCGCGAGATGCGCCAGCAACCATGGTTCGCATGCCTGACCAGGGATGAGACGGAAGTGGGCAATGGCAGTCCCGGCGTCGGGATAGGGACGCGGCGCGGGGCGCCTGCCGATGATCGGAAGGTCATCTCCAGGCAGCGCGTAGTAAGAGTCCAGCACGACAGCCTGACGGATCAGTTCGGGAAACATCGCGCAAGCCTGCAGGAGGCGTGAGCCACCGAAACTGTGGGCTACGACGTTAGCGGGGGCGATGCCCGCCGCCCCGACTACGGCGGCGATGTCGCGAACAAAACTGTCGGCGCGGTATTCGGAGCGATGACCACTCTCTCCCATACCACTGAAATCAAGCGCGAAGACACGATAGCGGTCCGTGAAGGAGGGCGCGATAAAGTCCCACCAATGGCTATGGCCGAGAAATCCATGCGCAAACAGCAAGCCAGGCTTGTGTACGTTATTGGCATTCCAGGAGACGAAATGGACACGGACGCCGCTGGAGTGGGTGAAATGTGATTGGCGTGGCTGTCGCAGAGCCGATACGAACCACGACGGCGCGGTATCAGTCATCGCTCGAGTTCCGTCATTGATGAGCGGCGAATATGATCCGGGTGCGGGACTGGTCGCATCGCTTTGCGCACCGGTGGTACCAGTGATGAGGACTGTGCCTGCCGATTGAGTCATTGCATCTCCTGGTTGAGCTTCCGCTGGACGTTCGAGCCACGCTGACTAAGCCTGCATGGAGCGCCGCTGCCCAGGATGGACGCATATGCAGCATTTTCATACGCTGTGGATGACAGATTCTGTCGTTCACATTATCATACATGGTTCACATTTGTGGGTGCGTAGTTCCGGCAACGCTCATTGTGAGCCGTGCCTGGATATGGGGGTTTCGATGGTCCTTCATCTACAGGTGCAGCGGAACCTGTGTTTTCGGCCTGGCCGCAATCGGTGTGCCGGATGTGCGCTGGGGTGAAGAGTCGTAGTCATGCTGATTTACCACCGCCTCAGACATTCTGAAAATTAGACGATCTCATATGAATATAGGCATTCCATCAGAAACGAGGGCGCACGAAACCCGCGTCGCCGCGACGCCCGAAACGGTCAAGAAGTACGTGACCCAGGGCCACCGGGTCACGATCCAGAGCGGCGCCGGCACCGGCGCAAGCTTTCCTGACGAAGCTTTTACAGCCACCGGCGCGGAAATCGTCGATGCGGCTACTGCTTTTGGGGCTGATCTAGTCCTCAAGGTCCAATCCCCGACCGATGCCGAATTGGGCGTCCCCGTGATTTCATTGCAGATTACGACGATAGCGCGATCTAGGCTCAACAAGGGTTATCGGTCAGCCCCTAATATTTAGTTTATATAAATCAAATGGTTGCTGTTTGGGTTTCGCGATCAGCCGCGCCATAGCGCGCTCCGACAATTGTCTGTTGGGGTAATCTATATGAACGCGTCCCGTTTGCGCTAGTTTCTCGTGTGTTCCGATAGACAGGATGGGCTGCGGATCTATATCCGGCCTTGATGCAGCCACGACGTCTGCTGCTGGCCCCTATGAAATACGCTGACTCGATCCTCATTCGTCCGGCGAGCTCAAAGCTCGTATTACCCCTCAGGTCTATCGAGTCCCGGTCCTACCTGGCTTGTCATTACACTCGATTGCTGCGCAACCTTTCGACGTTCACCCTGTGCTAAAAGTTGATCTTCTACATCGTGTGCGAGCCTTTCAGACCGGCTTCACGCTCACATAGTCCTTCTGGTAGGGCCGGTCATGGGCCAGCACCGCCCAGATCGTTCGGGCCATCTTGTTGGCCAATGCGACGACCACAACGTTCTTCGGCCGTCGCGTCTTCATCTGCTCAACCCACTCGCCGGGCGCCTTCCCGCGTGTCACCACACTCCGTGCGCCGTGAATCAGCAGTGTGCGCAGATACGTGTCGCCCCTCTTGCTGATCCCGTGCAGGTTCACCTTGCCGCCCGAGCCCGTCTGCTTCGGCACGATCCCAATCCACGCGGCAAACTCCCGCCCCGAACTAAATGCTTTCGGATCGCCCATCATCGCGACTGCCGCCGTTGCTGTCAGCAGCCCCACGCCGGGAATTTCACTGATTGCCTTCACCGCTTTGTCTTCCTTCTTCCACTCGCGCATACGTCGCTCGATCTCGGCAACCTGTTCGTCTAGCTTCGTCAGGGCGTTCCACTGCTCACGAAACGTATCAATCAGCACGGCGGGCAGACGCTCAGCCAACCGTTCGAGCACAGCCGGTGTTTCCTTGTCCAGCTTGCTCCGGCTCTTGCTCATCACTTCGCCGTATTCCGTGAGCAGCCCTCTCAGGTTATTGATCTGCATCGTGCGGAACTTGATCAGTTGCTGCCGCATCCGGTGCAGCGCCAGCATCGCCTGCTGCATCTCGGTCTTCACTGCCACTGCCTTGCTCGGTTGCTGTACCGCCAGCCAGATCGCCCGTGCATCCGCCGCATCGTTTTTGTTCCGTATGTTGAACGCCTTGACGAACTCCGCTGGCATCAGCTTGACTTGGTGTCCCATCTTCGCCAGTTGCCGGGCCCAGTGGTGCGCTCCGCCGCACGCCTCCATCCCGATCAGGCATGGCGCACGATTCACGAAGTGCTCGAGGAACTTTGCCCGCTTGATCGGCCTGTTCACGATTTCTCCGGTTTCCTGATCGATGTAATGCACCTGAAAAACCGACTTTGCGATGTCAATCCCAACAGGCGTAAGCTTCACGATGGATCCTCCGGTTTGCCTGGAAAACTTCGTATTTTCCACGTGGGCACATCGATGCCGTTGGCCCGTGAGGATCCACCTTTCTTTGCTCACCTGGTCACGGGGTGGGACGCGTTCATTTCAATTCGTCCGAATCGTGCAAAATCTGGCGGTAGTCGCGTGAAGAACCGCTTGCAGTAAGGCTCAGCGGTTCTGCGACTTTCTCGCATTCGGCGATTTTGCAAGTAGTTGATCCACATGGACTTTCAGGATCAAACCGCCAGATTTCGCACGGAAAGTACGATAACCCCGGCTTCCGCATGCTCGATCCGGTCGGGCAGCTCGAGCCTCGCGCTGAAAGCGGGAGGCAACTCCAGCCATTCGTACACTTCGGGCGCCGCGCCCGTTGCGCGATCGAGCGCATCCAGCAGCGCCGTGCCGCAGCGCTTCTTGAGGCCTGCGCGGGGTAGTCGCCGGACGTCGTCGACCGTTTCGCATCCCAGTCCGTCGAACCATTCGGCGTAGGGGCGCGCAGGCGGCAGGGCAGGTAACGGCACGCGACGCAGCGTACGGTCGACGGAGCGCAACGTGAGCGCGATGCCAGCCGATGACCGGGCGAAGAGCCACGCGGCCTGCCCCGTCGGTGCGACAGAGAGTGCCGCGGTCACGCCGAACGTGGTCACCGTTTCACCCGCCCGCCGGCGCAGTGGCCGAATGCCGCCGAAGAGGCGCAGGCTCGCCGAGACGTCGGCCAGCACGACCGATTCCTCCGCCAGCACCACGTGGGGGGTGAACTGCAGCAGGGCGAACGCCACGCCACGAACAAGCTCCGCTTCACGGGTGAGATCACGTTCCCGAATGACCGCGTCGGGGGCGAGCGTCAACACGCCACCGCGGCGCATGCCGGGCACGATGCCGGCCGAGTGCGCCGCGCGGTCGAGCGCGACAACGCGGTCCTTCTCCAGCACGACAAACCCGACCTCATTGCGTGGCGTCGACCAGCGCGGGAGAAACGACTCGAGGGCGAGGTGCGGCAGATGTACGCCGATCCAGAGTTGCATATCGGCTCAACAGGGCAGGTGAAGGTACGAGAGAAACGAAAACGGGTTCGTCGCGCTGCGGTCCGCGGCGCTTGACGAACATCACTTCAATACCGCCCCTGGCGGCTCGCAGCGCAAGCCGCAGCGGCGCCGGCGACGTCGCCTGGGCGGCCGCGAGTGGGCGAAACAGGAACAGCAGGGTGTCCGAGGCCTGAGCGGCCAGATGCAGGCGCCGGAGCGCTTCCTGCCGGGCTTCGGCCTGCCAGAAGAGCAGGGCGCCGCAGGTGCCGGCACGCAGGATCTGCTCGGCGGCCCACAGCGCATCAGCCGTGCGTGGTGCGCGCAGCACGCAGGCCTGTCCTGCGGGAACGCCCAGCCACGCCAGTCCGGCGGGTTGCAGCCGGTGCGGCGGCTGCAGCAAGAGCAAGGGGCGGGATCCAACGGTCGCCAATGCGGGCTGCAGCAGACGCGCAGCCCGGCTGCGGTGTGAGCAGTTCGGTGAGCGCGCCCGCGGGCCAGCCGCCGCCCGGCAGCTCGGCGGCCAGCGCGGCGTGGCCGCACGACACCACCCGATCGAAGCCGGCGGCCAGCTGCGAAGCGCGCCATAGCGTTATTCCCCCCGCCTCCGAATACATACTTGAGTCGAGGACAGCATCGATGGAGCGGGCCCGTTCATCTGGGGCACGTATCTGCCGAGCGGCCGCGTCAGTGCGATTCACGATCAAGCTCCAAAAGTACTGTATAAATATACAGTAATTCTAGCGCAAGATTTCAAGATTGCGGGTCAGCCGCCGAGATCCGTCGCCATGCGGTGGGGCAGCGGTCGGCGTTCGTGCTTCAAGCGGGTGCTGGTTTCTTTGAATCACGGGCTGGCAATAGAAGCTGGGTAGGCAACAGTCGGCCAAACGGCGGGGCATCGGCTGATAGCTGCCCTTTGCTGCTGCAAAAATCGAAACCTCAGCCAGTTTCCACGTCAACTCAGCGCACCTTATGCGACGTCCACCACGATTTTCCCGCGTGCAGTGGCGTCCGTTATAGCGTCAAAGGCTAGTTCCGCGGACCCTAGATCGAACCGGCGAGGATCGAGATTCGGCGTGAGCTTGCCGGCTTCCGTCAGTCGTGTGGCTTCGCGCAGCATCTCTCCGTGGTGCGCGCGATGCAGGCCCGTCAGGAGCGGATAAAGGGTGAACACCCCTGAGTACGTCGCTTCGCGAAACGACAGCGGAGCCAGCGAATGTGTACCCCAACCCAACGCGCTGACCACGTGACCAAAATGCTTGACTGCGGCGAACGAAGCATCGAGCGTTGGGCCACCAACGGTGTCTACCACCAGGTCAAAGCCTGCGCCCTGCGTCAATGATTCGACGTATTGCTCGACAGACTGCGCCCGGTAATCGATCGGCGTAGCGCCTAGACGCGCAACGAGATCGTGGTCCCGTGAACTCGCTGTCGTGAAGACCTGTGCACCGAGTGCGCGCGCCAGTTGCACCGAGATATGCCCGACACCGCCTGCTCCTCCTTGTACCAGCACGGTTTGCCCCGCTTGCAAACGCGCCCGGTCGACAATGCCGGAATACGACGTGATAAACGCGAGGGGCAGTGCCGCGGCTTCGCGCATCGAAAGATTGGCCGGTTTGATCGCGAGGAGGTCGGCATCGACTGCTGCATACTGGGCCAGCGAGCCCTGAATGCCGCCAACGCCGCCCGTCATCCCGTACACCTCGTCGCCGACCTTGAACGCGGTGACGCCGGGGCCAATGGCGTCAACTACGCCGGCCATATCAATGCCTAACAGCAGCGGCAGCGGATGTTTGGCATGCGCTGCGCTTCCGGCGCGTATCTTGGTGTCGAGCGGATTGAGGCCGCTCGCGGCAATGCGCACCCGCACCTGGCCGTGCGCGGGTTGTGGCATTGAGATTTCCGTCAATTCGAGCGGGCCGTTGTAGCGATTGAGGACGAGCGCCTGCATGGTCATGATCATTTCCTTTCCGATGGAACAAACAAGTCGATACGTGCAGAATGAGCCATGCCAAAAGGCATGTAAATCAACGTTATTGCACGGATGTCAAACAGAAATGAATGAGATGGCGTTCGACTGGAGCGATGTTCGGATCTTTCTGGCGATTGCCCGCTGCGGCACGCTGGGGGCGGCTGCAAAGCGCGTTGGACAGACCCAGCCGACCATGGGCCGCCGGTTGCGCGCGCTCGAGGAAGCGCTCGGACACACGCTGTTTCAGCGCACCAGCGATGGCTTCGTCCTGACAGACGACGGCGCGGTTGTGCTGTCCTATGCCGAGAGAATGGAGGAGGAAGCGCTTGGCTTCACGCGCGCGTTAACCGGCAAGGAAACGCAGCTAACCGGGCTGCTGCGGGTCTCGTCGTCGGACTGGTTCGGCATGCACATACTCACGCCGGTGTTCGCGCGCTTTCTGGCGAAGCACCCGGGTATCTCGCTGGAGCTTGTCACGGATTCGCGCCTCTACAACCTCGCTCGGCGCGAAGCGGATCTGGTGTTCCGCATCACGCCCTTTGACGAACCCGACGTCATCCAGCGCAAGCTCATGCACATCGAATATGCGCTGTACGGGCATGTCGATCTGATCTCGCCTTCATGCGGGGAGGGTGACGGTCATAAGCTGATCAGCATGGACAGCGCGTTCGGCTCGCTGCCCGACGTCGAGTGGGTCAAGCGCATGCTGCCCAAGGCGAAGATTGTGTTCGGCAGCAACAATCGTGGCGTGCAGGCGCGCATGTGTGTCGAAGGAAGTGGCTTCGCCGTGCTGCCGTGCCCGCTTGGCGATGCGACGCCTGGACTTCGGCGGATCGATCTGGGCGAAGCGCCGCCTGGGCGCGATGTCTGGCTTGGCTATCACCGCGATCTGCGTCGCGTCGCGCGACTACGTGCACTTCTGGATGCGACGATCGAGGCGTTAGCGAGCGTTTGAACCAGCGTCGTATTGACAGTAACCCCCGCCCGTCTTGCGCCCGAGGCAGCCCGCTTTGAAGAAACGCAACCCGACGACATCGCGCGGCCGTTGTGTGGCTCCAGCGATGTCATCAAGATCCAGATAAGCGTGCGACCAGAGCCTCGTCATTCATCGTGAGGCTCCGATGCGAGTACAGCAACGCCGTCAACTGCCCGCACGCCTTGTCCAGCCGGCAGCACGAAGATCGGATTGATTTCTGCTTCGACAATACGCCCGCCAAGCCGCACGGCCATTCGCGCAAAGGCAACGATTGCGGTCACGAGGGCATCAATATCCGCGCGTGGCCGTCCACGGTACCCGTCGAGGAGCGGCCACGTTTTCAGTTCGTGAATCATCTCGAGCGCGTCGTCGCGCGACAGCGGCACTTCGATGGAAATGAGTCGCATTGTCGTGTCCTTGAACAATTCCGCTGTGACGCCGCCCATGCCGAGCAGCAATGCTGTGCCCAACGGGTCTCGATGAAGGCCGAGAATCAGTTCCGTCCCCCCCGTCACCATTTCCTGAACGAGAAACGCATTCGCGGATACGCCGGTCGCGGTTTCAACGTCGTCCCGCATGCGGTTCAGGCGCGCCCCGATGCTGTCAGCCGTGACCCCAACCGCTACGCCGCCGACATCGCTCTTGTGGGTGATCGTGTTCGACAGCAGTTTGAGCACGACCTTGTCACCCAGCTCGCGAGCGGCGCTCTCGGCTTCGTTCGCGTTCCCGACGACAAGCTCGCGTACCGCTGTCACATCGAAGCGGGCAAAAAGCTCTTTCGCCTGCGCTTCGTTTAGTGATCCGGCGGGCAGATCGCTCACGTTGACTTCTGCTTCAGCGTGTTGTTCGGCAACACTCACGGGGCGTTGCATGTACTCGCCGTGCTGCCACATCGCTGCAAGTGCGCTCGTCACGCTTTCGGGCGAAGGGAAGGCTGGCACTCCCTGCTCGTTAAGCAAACGCGTGATCTCCGGCGCGTGAGGACTCACAAATGCCATCACGGGTTTGTCACTCCCGGGCAGCGAATCGCGGATTGCGCCAGCCATCAGGTCGGGCATCGCGAGGCCCGACGATCCAACGATAACCACGACTGCGTCGTAAGTCGGACTGTCGAGTAGCGTGCCGATCGCACCGCGCAGGAGAGCCGGCTGTAGACCCGCGAGCGTCACGTCGATCGGATTGCGGTCGAGTACTGCATGATCGCCGGTCTGGAGCGCGCGCAGCTTTGCAGCAGTTGCTTCATCAGGAGGCGGGGTCTCAAAGTCCGCCATGCCGAGGCCATCGGTGACGAGCGTGCCCGCACCGCCAGTCGAGGTCAGAATCGCCACCCGTCGCCCAGAGAGCTTGCGGCGCGTAGCGAGCGCATGAGGTATATCGAGCAGGTCGGAGAAGGTCTGGGCGCGAATCACGCCGACCTGGCTAAAAAGCGCGTCGTACATGCGGTCTGAACCGGCCAGCGCACCCGTATGCGAGACCGCCGAGCGCGCGCCTGATTCGGAACGCCCGATCTTGAACACCACGACCGGCTTGCCTGCTGCCGCCGCCCGTAAAGCCGCGCGCCGGAATCGTTCCGGATGACGCAGCCCTTCCATGTAGAGCGCGATAACGGAAGTCGAATCATCGTCCACCAGATAATCGACGAAATCTGCCATGTCGAGGTCTGCTTCATTGCTCGTCGACACCAGCTTTGACAGGCCAATACCGCGTGCTGCCGCCCGCGACAACAGCGAGCCAAGAATCCCCCCGCTTTGTGATACCACGCCGATCCCACCGACCGTGAAGGTGTCAGTCTCCAGTGCTCCGCTTGCCGACAGCGTGATGCGGTCGCTCAGGTTGACGAGCCCGATCGTATTCGGGCCGAGCAGGCGCATGGACCCTGCTGCCTCGATCAATTGCGCCTGACGTCTGGCACCTTCCTCGCCTATCTCTGCATAGCCACTCGCCAGCACGATTGCAGCGCTCGTTCCGCGGCTCGCCAAATCCCGCACCGCAACGTGGGCGCGCTCGGCCCCGAGCAGCACGATACCGACATCGGGCGCGTGCGGTAAGGACGCTACATCGGGATAGCAGGGCAGGCCATCGATCGAGTCGTAACGCGGGTTAACAGGGTAGATGTGGCCGTCGAAGCCGTGCTTCCTGAGGTAAGCCACTGGGCGGCCGGAAGTCTTGGCTGCGTCCGCCGATGCGCCGATTACCGCTACGCTCGCCGGACGCATCAATTTTGAAATTGCGTTCATGTCGATGTCCTTCGTGCTCACATGGTTTTGTTCAGAAATGCGAGCACCGAGTCGCGATGTTCACGGCTTGTGTAGCAGACGGCCTGCGCCTGGCTGCCTTGTGCAAACACCTGATGCGCGGACAATTCGTAGCTCTGGTTGAGAATGCTCTTGCCCAGCGCGAGCGCTGTGGCCGAACCCTGGCTCAATTCGGCGGCCCAGGCGTGGGCGTTGGCGATGAGCAAATCCGGCTCGCTCAGGCGATCCGCGATGCCGATTTCCAACGCTTCCTTCGCATCCACCTTGCGCCCGCTGAAAATCAGTTCCTTCGCCCGCGCGAGGCCGACCCGTCGCGGCAAAAAGTACATGCCACCGCCGTCGGGAATCAGCCCGCGTTTGATATAGCTCCACGTGAAGCTCGCATCGTGCGACGCGAGGACAAAGTCGCAGGAGAGCGCCATATCAGCACCTAGGCCAGCCGCCGCGCCGTTGACTGCGGCGATGGTAGGTTTGGGCATCGAGTAAAGCAGATCGACTGTGTAGTGCACGAGTTGCTGACGGGACCAGCCATTGAACGCAACCTCGCCGGCGGGCGCTTCCATACGTTGCGCCATACCGCTTACATCACCGCCAGCGCAAAATCCCTTGCCGTTACCAGTCAACACCAAGGCGTGTACGTCACGGTCGCGCGACACGGTCTCCAGCGCTGCGATCAGTTCGGCGCGCATTTCGTTGGTGATGGCGTTACGCTTTTCAGGACGATTCAGCGCGATCGTGGCGACCTGTGAGTCGATAGTGACTTGAATGGTGGATGTGCTCATGCGTGTCTCGATGGTTGAATTGGAGTCGACTGACTGGTCAATCTGCCAATGCAGCTTAGCCCCACCGCCCACCCGCGACACCCCATCAATTCCATTCTGTGGAACGGAGCGTGTTTTATCCCAAGGGTTGAGCAATTCCACTGTATGGAATTGGCTGATTGTCATCGAGCGTTCGGCACCGATAATGGATTCCAACGCAGGACACTTGTCATGACGATCCTGCGGTCCATACAAGCCCGGAGACATGATGCACGCAGCCCGTTCCAATCCGATCGACGTAAGCGCCGTCGCGCAACCGCAGACAGAGGCTGTCTACCGGAAAGTCACCTGGCGGCTGCTGCCGTTCCTCTTTATTTGTTACGTCTTCGCGTATCTGGATCGCGCCAATATCGGTTTTGCGCACCTGCAGTTCTCGCGTGACATTGGTCTTTCCGACGCCGCATTCGGTCTGGGTGTAGGACTCTTCTACGTGGGCTACATGCTCTTCGAGGTGCCGAGCAACCTGTGGCTCGCGCGAGTCGGCGTGAGAAAAACGCTCATGCGGATCATGGCGCTATGGGGCATCGTTTCGGCGGGCACCGCATTCGTGCAGACGCCGACGCAGTTCTACATCGCGCGCGTATTGCTGGGCGCAGCGGAAGCAGGATTTTTCCCGGGCGTGATTCTCTACTTCACCTACTGGTTTCCGGCCGCGCGGCGGGCCCGAGTCACGTCAATCTTCATGACGGCGATCTGCGTATCCGGCATTATCAGTGGGCCCGTGTCGGGATGGATTCTCAATAGCATGTCGGGCTTACTTGGCTACAACGGCTGGCAATGGCTGTTCCTTCTCGAAGGATTTCCGTCAGTGATCGCCGGTGTCTTTGCCTATGTCTATCTGACGGACCGCCCCGAGCAGGCGACCTGGCTCTCGGACGACGAGAAGGCCCTCCTGCTTGCGGAGCTTAACCGGGACGCGCAAACGAAGGCCGCACGCGCTCATGGTTCGATCTGGGTCGCATTGAAGGAGCCAAAGTTCTATTTCCTGACGTTCGCCTATTTCAGCGTGCCGTGGGCGAGCATCGTCGTGCACATCTGGGCACCGAGCGTGATCCAGAAAAGCGGCGTATCGAACTACTGGCACATTGGGCTTCTTTCCGCGATTCCGTATGTGGCCGGGGCAGTCGCGATGTATCTGCTCGGCCGGAACTCGGATCGTATGTTGGAGAGGCGGTGGCATTTCATGGCAAGCGCATTGATGGCCGCGCTGGGCGTCGCGCTTTTGCCGGCGGCGGCGAATCACGCAGGCATTCTGGTAGCACTGCTTTGCATCGCGACGGCTGGTTATCTGGGCATGCTGTCGCTGTTCTGGACGATCCCACCCGCGTACCTGTCGAGCACCGCCGCAGCAAGCGGGATCGGCCTCATTAGCAGCCTCGGCCAGTTTGGCGGGATTTCGGCACCTTCGGTCATCGGCTATGCATCGACGCACTTCGGCAGCAGCGCCGTGGGGCTCTATGCGGTTGCGTTCGTCTCCATTCTCGGCGGTCTTGCAGTGGTGCTGGGTATTCCAGCGCGCGCGATCAGTGAACGCCGGGAATGAAAGAGAGGCTTGCAGTCTTCAGCCTTCCAGGCGGGCGCATGCGGCTGTAATCTCGTCGCGCAGACGCAGCAGGGGCGCCGCGAGTTCGCTTACAACGCTGTCGTTTGACGCCGCCGTGCGGACGCTAAAGTTGAGGACCAGCAAACGATGTCCGGGAATGGCGAGGGGCGTCGCGAGTGCGATCACTTCCGGCTGCCAGCTTGCAACGCAGAAGCCGCTTCGGCGCACATCGTCTACAGCCTCAGTGATTTCCCGCGCGAGACGCTCCCAGCCGCTCCGTTTGCGCCGCTTGAACGCGTCCATCAGGGCGGTGAATTCCGTCAGCGGCAGCGCTGCGAGATACGCGCGCCCGAGCGAAGTCAGTTCCATCGGCACGCGTTGTCCAGAGACGATCGTGCGTAATGAGGCTCGCTGGTTATAACGAATGGACTCAAGGTAGACCATCTCTTCCCGGTCGGCGCCCGCGATTCCGACATTGATGCGCTTTGCCTGGGCAATATCGCGGATTAGCGGTCCTGCAGCATTGAGTACTGTGGATCCACTGCGCAACGCCTGCGCCAGACTGAGCACGGGTAGGCCCAGTCTGTACGCCCTGCGTACCATATCGTGCTCGAGATAGCCCGCCTCCACGAGCGTTCGCGTCAGGCGGCTCACCGTCGCCTTCGGCAGGCCGGTGCGTTCCGCGAGTTCCCCGTTGCCGAGAAGCGTCGCACCGGGACCGAACGCGCGCAGCAGTTCAAGCCCGCGCTCGAGCGATCTATTCGATGGGGTAGCGTTCGATTCCGGATGTTGATTCTTGTGGTTCGCCATAGACAGAAAACGGTACAACGGTGTTGACCCCACGGCCGTTGCGAAGATAGTCGATAGATACTTACCCGACGCGGTTTCTGGATCCCAGCACAGCGGAAAAATGCCGTGTGCCTTCAGCCACGTAGTGCCGCCTCAGCGAGGAACTCCACAAAGTCCAGGACGAGACCGGAGCTTTCCTGCTCCCGCCAAAAGATATGCACGTCCAAATTCGGGAGTCCTTCGATCGGAATATAGACGATGTCATCGTGCCTCTCTCTCAACACGTAATCGGCGCCGAGCATGAGTCCGCCACTATCCTTGACGATGCGCAGACCGATCTGCGCTTGTGTTGTCTCGTAGACGAAGTTTGGCTCAACCTTGGCTCGTTGGAAGCTCGCCAGAACAGCATCGTAGAGCGGCTCGTTGACATTGCGGGAAAAGATGATCAGGTTTTCGTCCAGGAGATCTGTCAGATGAATAACCTTGACTTGAGCTAGCGGGTGAATGCGCGGCGCGGCCAATAGCCATCGCCCGTCGAGGACAAACCGGGTCGAAACGTTCGCCGTCTGATCTTCATTCGCCAACAGCACACCAATGCCAATGTCTATCTGGTGGGTGATCAACGCCTTGATTTGCTGCGTCGACACCATCTCCTTGCGGTTGATCTTGACGTTGGGATAGAGCTTCTGCAGTTCCGTCAACGCCGGCACGATAAAGGGCAGATCGGTGTATTCGACCATAGCGATCGCGATTCGCTGTTCATTTTGAAACGCGGTGCGACGCGTGACCTCCACCATCGTGTCCATCTGGGCCAGGATCTCGATGGCCTGCGCCTGAAAGACCTCACCTGCGGCCGTCAGTATGACGCCTCTGCGATCGCGGACCAGAAGCTGCACACCCAGAATCGCTTCCAGCGCCGCGATCTGCTGGCTCAAGGCCGGCTGCGTCACCGCGAGCTTTGCTGCCGCGCGTCCGAAGTGCAATTCGTCGGCGACGCCGACAAAATAACGCAGATGCTTAACGCCGATCGGGCTCATAAGGTTTTCTAATCACAGAGCCGATGATAGTCAATTGGACGGTGAGCGTGGCCGATCGTATCCTTTTTGCACGAGATGAACAACGCAGAGGAGCTAAATCGTGTCGAATTGGTTGGTAACTGGAATTTCCCGGGGCTTCGGAAAACAATTGTCGGAAGCACTTCTGAAGAATGGACACCATGTCGCTGGTACAACACGCAACGGCCTCAGCGATCTTCGTCACGAAAATCTGACTGTATTCAAGCTCGACGTGACGAACCCTGAGGATGCGCGTGCAGCCGTCCTGGATATCATCGAGACCGTCGGGCCAATCGATGTGGCAGTCAACAATGCCGGCTTCGGCATGGTCGGCGCGGTCGAAGAGGTGTCACCGGATGAAGCGCGACATGTGTTCGCAACGAATGTGTTTGGAACACTGAACGTCATACAAGCGGTTCTGCCCTCACTCAGAGAACAGCGTTCCGGCCTGATCATCAACTTCTCGTCGGTTGGCGGCATGGCGGGTTCGGCCGGGTTCGGGATCTACAACGCGACCAAATTTGCCGTCGAAGGCATGTCTGAAGCGCTTGCCCTGGAGGTCAAACCTTTCGGCATTCGCGTGATGATCGTCGAGCCCGGCTACTTCCGCACCGAATTCCTGTCGTCGCAATCCATGTCCAAAGCCGAGCGCGTGATCGAGGACTACGCGTCGACCGCCGGTGTGACACGCGCGAACGTCGGAAGCCGCGATGGTAGCCAGCCTGGCGATCCGGCGAAGGCTGTGCAGGTGATCATCGCGGCGGCCGAATCCGAGGTCCCGCCATTGCGGCTGCCGCTGGGCGCCGATGCCTTTGCCAGGATTGATGAAAAGATCGCGAAAGTCCAATCCGACATGGCGGCGTGGCGCGAGCGGGCCACCGCAACCTCGTTCGAACCCTGAGGCTTTCATGCCTTCTACCTCTTGAGAGCTGACACGCGTAGTCATCATTGCAGGCGCAATCCCGCTCCTGCAACGCTCCGCTGTGCTCCCCTTCGAGGCAACACACCAGGAGCAATCAAATGCAATACATCGTCATAACCCGCCGACGTAGCGAAAAATTTCCGGACTCCGAATACACCCCCGAGAGACTCGCAGCCGAAACCGCCGCCGTTCGCAAGCTCTATGGCGAGGGCATCGTGCGCCACATTTGGCACCGTGGCGACGTGGGGGGTGCATGCCTCCTGCTCGAAGTCGAATCCGAAGACGGCGCAAAGTCTGCCCTGAACAGGCTGCCGTTGTTTGGTTTGGGCATGCAAGAGGCGGTCTGCATTGTGCCACTGGCGCCCTACCGTGGCTTCGCGACTGAATAGCGCATCTTCGGGCACCTGAACGCGATGATCCCGCTCGCTCCCGAAGACATCGAAGATCAAAGATCGAAGGAAGGACGGGCTCATGCCTCAGATCGACAGACGCACCTTTACCATCGCAGTTGCCGCGATGGCGGCGGCAAATCTCCTCCCGGCCACGGCCCGATCGGCGAGCGTGTCCATCGCCAAAAACGTGGTCCTGGTACATGGGCTGTTCGCCGACGGGTCATGCTGGTCAGAGGTGATCGCACGATTGCAGGCCGCGGGCCTCAATGCCACAGCCGTGCAGAACCCTTTGACGACGCTACCTGAAGCGGTCGCTGCGGCAAAGCGGGTGCTCGCCCGGCAGGACGGCCCCACGGTTCTGGTCGGTCATTCCTTCTCAGGGATGATCGTCACCGAGGCCGGCATGCATCCGAACGTCTCTGCTCTCGTGTATCTGGCGGCGCGAGCACCCGACGCGGGCGAAGACTATACGGCGCTGGCCAGGATGTTTCCGACGCCACCCGCCTCGGCGGGAATCGTCTTCGACGGCGACGAAGGACGCCTATCGGAAGCTGCGTTCCTGCGTGATTTCGCGGGCGACCTGCCGGAAGCGAAGGCAATGGTGCTCTATGCGGTCCAGGAGCCGTTCAACAGGAAACTGCTCACGGGTAAGACCACACGGGCGGCCTGGCGGTCGAAGCCGAGCTTTTATGCCGTCTCGACGGAAGATCGAACGATCAACCCCGATCTCGAACGCTTCATGGCTAAGCGTATGGGCGCCAGGACAATCGAAGTGAAGGCCGGTCATCTCTCGCTGATCTCCCATCCGCAGGAAATTGCGGAACTCATCCTCGCCGCTGCGGGACAACCCGTGAAGTAGCAACGTACAGGCGGGCGCGGTCCACCTAAGGGAAAACGCGCCACATTGCCCATGTCTAGACGATCCTTCATCAACGGAAACGCGGCCCCAAGCTGTCGATGAGGCTGTCGGCCTGGGTTTCCACAACCTACAAAGGATCATGCTCATGACCACTTCTGTTCCCTCCGCGCCCCCTCCTTATGTCTTTGGCGAACTCCTTATCGACGGGCGCTGGCGCTGCAGGAACGATCTTCAAGGATTTCGATCCCTACACCGGCCGGACGCTCGTCGAAGTACCGCAGGCGAATGTCGCGGATATTGACGCTGCCTATGCGAGCGCCAAGCGGGCTCAGCGCGACTGGGCCAACACCTTGCCGGGAGAGAGGGCTGAGGTTCTGCGCACAGCTGCCGCGATCATGGACGTTCGTCACGTCGAGATCGTCGACTGGCTGATCCGGGAATCCGGCAGCGTTCGCATCAAGGCAGAGCTCGAATGGTCGGCGGTTCGCGCTATCATTCTCGAGGCGTCGACCCTGCCAACCCGCGAGTGGGGTCGCATCATGCCCGGCGATATTCCGGGCAAGGAGCACCGGATCTACCGCATCCCGGTGGGCGTCGTCTCTGTCATCAGCCCCTGGAACTGGCCGATGCATTTGAGCAGCCGCGCCTTGGCGCCCGCGCTGGCTCTCGGAAATGCCGTCGTCTTGAAGCCGGCCTCCGAGACCGTCGTCACCGGCGGGCTGCTTCTTGGGAAGATCTTCCAGGAGGCTGGTCTCCCCCGGGGTGTCCTGAATGTCGTCAGCGGTGACAATCATCTGATCGGCGACCCATTCGTCCTGCATCCCGCATCCCGGGTGATCTCGTTCACCGGCTCAACGCCGGTCGGACGACGCATTGCCGGATTGGCTGCCACCGGAAGAACACTCAAGAAGGCGCAGCTCGAATTGGGCGGCAACAATCCGCTTGTCATCCTCGACGATGCCGATCTTGAGCAGGCCGTGAACATCGCCACCTTCGGACGTTTTCTGCACCAGGGCGAGCTGTGTGTCAGCGTCAACCGGGTGATCGTCGAGGGTGCCTTTTACGATCGGTTCGTGGAGGCGTTCGTCGAGCGCGTGAAGGGTCTGAAATATGGCGATCCGAACCTCGCCGAGACGGCTGTGGGCCCGATCATCACCCAACATCAGCTTGATGGTCTGAACACGATGATCGCCAATGCGCGCGCCGACGGCGCGACGGAGCGCGTTGGCGGCAAACCTGAGGGGCTTGTTCTTCCGCCACATGTCTTCACCAACGTAACGGAGAACGTGCGTCTCGGGCGAGACGAGATTTTTGGGCCTATCGTACCGATCTTGCGCGCAAAGGATGAATCGGATGCGCTGCGTATGGCGAACGATACCGAATACGGCTTGTCGAGCGCCGTGTTGACACGCAACCTCGATCGAGGCGTGCGGTTCGCACATCAGGTCGAGGCTGGTATGACCCACGTCAACGACCTTCCAGCGGTGGATCTCGCAAACATGCCGTTTGGCGGCGAGAAGAACTCAGGTCTCGGCCGGTTTGGCGCCAATGGCATGTTCGAGGACTTCACGACCGAGCACTGGATCTCTGTGCAACACGGCGAGCGTCAGTTTCCTTTCTGACTACGGCCATTTTCGAAGAACGTCACCGCTAGTTTTCGCATCGCGGCGATCAGTGTGGCACCTGCACACTGATTGAAGCCGACACCGAAGAACAAGTACACCACACTCTGAACACGCTTTCGATGGCGGCAACCGGCATGCTCGAGGTGGTAGCTGTGATGCCGCTCAATCCGTACCGTGGTTTGGGTCAAGGCAATAGGATCCCCACCGCAGTACGTGCTCATCCGCCTCGAGTGACAGCGATGTATCCACAACTCAAACGAATTTTTTCTCAAACTCAACTTAAGGATCAGTTATGAAACTTCCACAACTCGTTATGAACAGCGGCCTTGCGATCGCTGTAGCGGCGTTCGCGTACACGCCGGCATTTGCGGCGGACTCGACGGCTGGCGCGTCGAACAGTACCGCAGCGACTAGCATGCAAGCCGCCCCGACGAAGAAGTCGGTTCGCGCGGCCAACCGTGCATTTTCCAAGACCGTTCAGAAAGCCATTTTCAAAACCAGAGGTCTCGAGCAGACGACAATCTCCGTCTTCGGTAATGCAAAGACGGGGCACGTGACGCTGGCCGGTCAGATCGTAAGCGAAGATCAGGATGGTCTGGCCGTCGATGCGGCGAAGCAGGTGCAGGGTGTCACGTCGGTTAGCAGTAAGTTGAGTCTGCGCGAGCAAGGCGGAAACTAAGCGATGGGCGCGGCGCGCCGGACGAATTCGGCCGTCGCGCCATTGATGTGGCTCTCGCTGTATTTGCACTATGTGCACGCAGACCACTGGAGATGGATTGATGACCGTATTTTTGAAGACGATATCGCGGTGCGCGCGCTGCTGAACGTCCTCAATCCGTCCGCCAAGCAACTCGATGCATGCGCGCCGAAATTTTCCCTGAAACACAAGAAGCACCACGTCGGCGTGGGCTCACCTGCGGCCGACAATCTTTGTCGCACGGTCGGACCGCCCGCCAGCATCGTGGTCGTGGAGCGCTTGTCGTCCATCGCGATCAGCGTTTCGTGGAGCGACCCGTGTTCGGGCCGGTACACGGAGCAGATCTGGTGCAGCGGCCTTGCCCGCATTGCGGCCATCTGCGCACTTACGGGCCGTGTCATCAATCGCGGCGACCGGGTGTTTCGTCCCCGGGCGCGTGCGACACGTTTGCCGCGGAATCGGCGTCAGATGATCTTGGCCGCGACCCTCGGACGTCGCGCCGACCTGGTGATCGCGGGCGCATGACACAGCCAGTCCGTGCCGTCAGCGGCAAGTGATTAACCTGATGGACGCCGGTGAGAGCTTGAGCGAGCGATTTGGTGTCGATCTCACGTCGCTGTTGCCGAAAGTCCGAAATTGGTCGAACTTAGGAGCAGAGAGCAGTGGATGCGCGACGCGATCGACCCCCGGCCCGCGTTTTTCTCAGCCGAGCCCGCCCTTCGCGTGTTCACGATAGCGACCGTCAACATGGTGACTTAATACGGGTGCAGTATTGTTGGTTTTTCTGCCGTTGAGCCAAATGTTCGTCAGCGTCAAAGCGCGGGTCTTACGGATGCATCCAACTTCTACACCGAGATCCCCGCGCTTCTTACCCCGACAGGGATTCTCGAGCCACTGATCGACTACTTCCTGCACCGTAGCCACGATCGGAGTCTGGAATGGATGCGGAAGGTAACGCGATCCATTCGTCTCTTTCTGGAATACCTCCAGGTCAATCCGACCGAGCGTGATCCCCATCGTCTGTTTCAGAATTTCGCGCAGCGCCTGTACACAGGCACCTTCAATCGCGAAACCGGATTTGACGCCACCGGGCTTTGCTGGCTGCCCCGTTCGCCGCACGACGCGGCGCGAATCGTTATCCACTTGACCGACTTCTTCAATTGGCTTGGGGAGATCCGTCCCGAAGCGTCGACGGTCAATCCACGATATGCCGGCGGGGCCTTCGATCGACAGACCGATGAAGCCGCTTACTGTGCAATGGATTCCCGTGCACGAATTAAGTACATCAACTGTAGCCGGGGATCTGGCAGAAATCGGCCATCTACGGACATTCGCCGGCTCTTCCTTATGAGCATTTGAACGTCAGCTTGCCCCTCAACAAGTGACATTCGACGTAAGTATAGGAAGGCAAGTGATCGGCCACAGCGGTCGTTCGCTTATCGGCGTTGGGGTGGCCGCTATTGGCTGCTGAACGGCCATTCGCCACTCGGCTGCCGCGAACGGCCAGTCAAATACCACCGGCAAAGCCGGTGGCTTGACATGGTGAGCGCCTCAAAGGCGCCATAACCCCGTGAGCCGCCCAAGACCGCTAGGATTCAAGGCGGTCTCCTTTATCCGCACTGCGAGGCGCCAATAAACGTCATCGACATCCTCCAGCGCCGAAAGCCAACACTTGCACCGCCACGGCAGCGAGGCGCAGCATGAGCGCAAGTGTCTCGCGGTGTTCAAACCGACCGTCGGCCCTTCGGCAACGGGAGTCAACAGGAGACGGGTGCGGCTTCCGCCCGGATCACGCGGTTTAGTTTGGTGCTCGCCGTGTCGCCACAAATGCGGACACGCGGCAGCAATGCCACCTACATGCAGCCTACTTCACTTTGGTTCGCCGAATCTCGCCGTCTTCCCAGGTCCGAGTGCCACCTGTTCATTCGCCACAGTGGCGTACGTTCAGCGGCCGCCCCGGGCCACTCCGCGTTTCCTCCTTGAGGCTTGTCCGACGCCTGCCCGCAGGCTCCGGCGAGTGTCACTTACCTACGGATCGGTGCGTCGTACAAACCTTATCGACTGAGGCCTTCGCCGGACCATGTCCTACGTCGGCATTTGGAGGCGGCCGACACCGCTCCGCACGGTGCCTCCCCGGTGGCACGTTCAAATCGCGCCGACGGGCGTTTGATTTCGCCTGGCTTTATCGCGGCAAATGCATTGACGGGTTGCGTCATAACGCACGACGGGGGTGACACTGAGGATGGAGTTATCGATGCTGACGCGTGATGATGATAAGCGACATAAATGATGGTTTTTCCCTAGCAAAAATACTTGCATTTCGTGCAGAAAAAACTACCTTGAGTAAACAAAACGATTCTTGGCTTGGCACCGGAGGAGACCCATGCCGGCTACACGTATGATGATTGCGCGCCGGGCCGGCGTGAGCGTGGCCACTGTCGATCGTGTCTTGCGCGACGATCAGGCCGTGCGTCAGGAGACGGCCGAACGCGTCCACCTGGCGCTCGCCGACCTGCGCGACGAGCGTGCGAGCCGTGGCCGACCGGCTAAGGTCACTTCTTTCCGCGTCGCGTTCGTTCTCCCGCAAGTCAACTCCCGTTTTCTGGATCATGTCGAGCGCGATATCGCGCTGTCGGCCAGTTTCTTTCGCGAGCACCGCATCACCCCTTCGTTTTATCGCTGTGACTTCGTCAGTCAGCGCGACACCGCGGCTTTCGCCGAGCAGGCGATTGAATATGACGCACTGGTTCTGGCGCCGCTCGACTATCCCTGGGTGGAGCGTTTCATCGAGGAGTTGAGTGACGCGAACGTGCCGGTCGTCACCGTGTTCTCCGATCTGCCGGCGAGCCGCCGCGCCGCTTATGTCGGGGTCGACAACCGGGTCGCCGGACGTACTGCAGGACTGCTGATGGGCCGCTTTCTTGGTGCGCGCCTCGGCACGGTCGCTGTGCTATCGGGATCGTCCCGTCTGCATGATCAGGTGGAGAGGCGCACCGGCTTTTCGCAGGTGCTGGAAGAGGATTTTCGCAACCTGCGCTGGATCGCCGAACCCGATTTCGCCGAAGACGACGACGGTGCGGGTCTGGCCATTCAGGGCCTGCGTGCGCGTCACGCGGATCTGGTCGGCGTGTATGCGACCGGCGGCGGCATCTCCGGCATTGCTGTGGCGTTGCAGGAATCGGGCGACAAGGCGCGTCTCGTCCTGATCGGCCATGAATGCACCGCGCAGACCCGCACCCAGCTGTCCGAGCGCGCGATCGACGTGATCCTCGATCAGGACGTGCGCGGCATCGTGCATTGGGCGGGACTGGCCGCCATCAACTTTCTTAACGACGTGCGTGGCGCGCTCGCCATCCCGACGCCGGAAACCCGAATTTATCTTCGTGAGAATGCGCATGCCTGACGCTCGCGACACGCGGACCGATGTTTGAGTCCGCCAGAGCCGAAATACGGCGCCCGGCGCATGGGCGCTGATTGTCATCAGGTTGGAGACCCGAGAGAGACAAGGAGAAGATAAATGTTACGTCTTACGTCAGCAAGGGTAATGGCCGCGGCGCTGGTATCGCTGGGGCTTGGCATGGCAACAGGCGCGCACGCGCAGGACAAGCAGTTGACACTCTGTTGGGCGGCCTGGGACCCGGCCAACGCACTGGTCGAACTGTCCAAGGACTTTACGGCCAAGACCGGCATCAAGATGAAGTTCGAGTTCGTGCCGTGGACCAGCTATGCCGACCGCTTTATCAACGAACTCAATTCGCACGGCAAGCTGTGCGATCTGATTATCGGCGATAGTCAGTGGATCGGCGGCGCGGCGGTGAATGGCCACTACGTCAAGCTCAACGATTTCTTCGCGAAGAACAAGATCTCGATGGACGACTTCGTGCCGGCCACGGTTGTGGGCTACTCGGAGTGGCCCAAGAACACGCCGAACTATTGGGCGTTGCCGGCGATGGCCGATGCAGTCGGCTGGACCTATCGCAAGGACTGGTTTGCACGGCCGGAACTGCGTGCCGAGTTCAAGCAGAAATACAACCGGGAACTGGCGCCGCCCACCACGCTGGATGAACTCAAGCAGACAGCCGAGTTCTTCCAGGGCCGCAAGATCGACGGCAAGACCGTCTACGGCGTGTATATCTTCACCGAGCGCGGCTCCGAAGGCATCACGATGGGGGTGACCAACGCGATGTATAACTTCGGTTTCGAATACGAGGATCCGAAGAAGCCTTATCACCTCGATGGCTACGTCAACTCGCCGGGTGCGGTCAAGGGGCTGGAATACTACAAGGCGCTCTACAAGTGCTGCACCGCGCCGGGCATGACCAACGCGTATATGCAGGAAGGACTCGACGCGTTCAAGTCCGGCCAGGTCGCGATGCAGATGAACTGGTTTGCGTTCTTTCCTGGTCTCTATAAGGATCCGAATGTTGGCGGCGACAAGATCGGCTTCTTTGTCAATCCGCGTGAACTCAAGCAGTACACGCAGCTGGGCGGCCAGGGCATCTCGGTCGTCTCGTATTCGGACCACAAGGAAGACGCCCTCGAATATATCAAGTGGTTCGCGCAACCCGACGTGCAGAAGAAGTGGTGGCAGTTGGGCGGTTATTCGGCGGCCAAGTCCGTCGTCGATGCGCCGGACTTTCCGAAGAGCGCGCCTTTCGCCACGGCGTTCCTGAAGTCGATGGCGATCGTCAAGGACTTCTGGGCGGAGCCCGCCTATGCCGAGCTGCTGCTCGACATGCAAAAGCGCGTGCACGACTACGTGGTAGCCGACAAGGGAACCGCCAAGGATGCGCTCGACCTGCTCGTGAAAGACTGGACCAAGGTCTTCAAGGGCGAAGGGAAGTACTAGCGTCTCTGACATGAACCGGCAACGGCTCACGGTGCCGTCGCTGGTTCGTTATAAGGAGTCAGGCATGTTGGCAAACAAGCCATTTCCGCCGCAAGGGCTCGAAGGCAGCGCGGCGGCGCGCGCCACGGCGAGGCTGCGCGGCCTGTCGGACCGGACCATCGCGTGGCTGTTCATTCTGCCGACGATCCTGCTGCTGCTTGCGATCAACATCTTTCCGTTGATCTGGGCGCTGCGGCTGTCGTTTACGAATTTCAGGTCGAATATGCCGAGCGTCCCGGCGCGCTTCGTCGGTATCGACAACTACGTCGATATCCTGACCGACGAGGACATCTGGTACGCGATGCAGGTGACTGCGCGTTTCGTGTTCTGGTCAGTTGGACTCGAAGTGCTGTTGGGCTTCGGCTTGGCATTGCTGATCAACCGGCAGTTTCGCAGCCATAGCTTCTGGACCACGCTGATCCTGCTGCCGATGATGCTGTCGCCTGCCGTGGTCGGCAACTTCTGGACCTTCCTGCTGCAGCCGCAGACGGGACTCTTCAACGACGTGGTGAGTATCTTCACCGGCATTCCGCCAGGCTCGTTTCAGATGATCGGCGACGTGCCTCTCGCGCCGTGGACCATCGTGATGGTGGACGTCTGGATGTGGACGCCTTACGTCATGCTCATCTGCCTCGCAGGCCTGCGTTCGATTCCGGACTACATCTACGAAGCGGCGGAAGTCGACCGCGCGTCACCCTGGCGTCAGTTCTGGTCGATCACGTTGCCGATGACCTTGCCGTTCCTGATGTTGGCGGTTCTGTTTCGCGGCATCGAGAACTTCAAGATGTTCGACATGGTGAACCTGTTGACCTCGGGCGGGCCGGGGTCGGTGACCGAGACGGTGTCGATCACGCTCAAGCGCGCCGCATTCGAGAAATGGCAGACGGGGTATTCGTCGGCGCTGGCGATCATCCTGTTCGTCACGGTGTTCGGCGCCGCGAACATCTACGTCAAGGCACTCAACCGGGTGAAACAGCGATGAAACCAGCTGCTCATGAACGATCGGTGGTGGCCGCGTCGCCGCGCGGCAAGCGGTTTGCGGCGGCCGTCGTCATCACCTATTCATTGGTCGCCACCTTGCCGATGGTGTGGATCTTTCTGACCAGCTTCAAGACGCAGGAGGATGCGATTGCGTATCCACCCGTCGTGCTGTTTCACCCGTCGATGGAAGGCTACGTCAATCTGTTCACGATCCGCTCGCGGCAGACGCCGGAGTTCATCGCGAGCCTGCCGCCCGCGCAGACCTGGTATGAACGCGACGTGCGCAAGCGCAACATGGTGATCGCCGGGCCGTCGAAGGTATTGCCGCGGTTCGTCAATTCACTGGTGATCGGCTTCGGCTCGACCTTTCTCGCGGTGTTTCTCGGCACGCTCGCGGCGTACGCGTTCTCGCGCTTCAAGGTGCCGCTGGCCGACGACCTGCTGTTCTTCATCCTGTCGACGCGCATGATGCCGCCGATCGCCGTCGCCATTCCGATCTACCTGATGTACCGCGCGCTGGGCCTCAGCGATAGCTATCTCGGCATGATTGTCCTGTACACAGCGGTCAACGTATCGCTCGCGGTCTGGCTGCTCAAGGGCTTCATGGACGAAATCCCGCGCGAATACGAAGAGGCGGCCCTGGTCGATGGCTATACGAGATTGCAGGCCTTCATGAAAGTGGTTCTGCCACAAGCGATCACAGGCATCGCCGCGACGACGATCTTCTGCCTCATTTTCGCGTGGAATGAATACGCTTTTGCGTCGCTTTTGACAAGCGGCGATGCGCAGACGATGCCGCCGTTCATCCCGTTCATCATCGGCGAGGGTGGGCAGGACTGGCCGGCAGTGGCCGCAGCCACCACCTTGTTCGTGCTGCCGATCCTGTTCTTCACCGTCCTGCTTCGCAAGCACCTGCTGCGCGGCATCACCTTCGGAGCAGTGCGCAAATGAAACGTGATTCTGTTCTGTCGCGCAGCCGGTTGCTGCGCCGCGGCTATAGCGAAGGCGGGTCGACCGCGTTGATCGGGCTCGGCGTGGCGATGCTCGTACAGCCGTTCTCGGTCGCGCTGTTCACCTGGTCGTTTCCCGTCATCCTCGTGGGGGCGATTGCGTTCGTCGTCACCAGCCACTTTCCAGAATGAACCATGTCCACGATCGTTCTCGCCAACCTGCGCAAGCGCTTCGGCGATTTCACCGCGGTACGCGATACCAACCTGACGATTCGCGCGGGCCGCTTCGTCGTGCTTCTCGGTCCATCGGGCTGCGGCAAAACCACCACGCTGCGGATGATCGCCGGGCTGGAGTTGCCGACCTCCGGACAGATTCTGATCGACGGCGAGGACGTCACCGCGTTGCGCGCGCGACAACGCGACATCGCCTTCGTGTTCCAGATGTTCGCGCTGTATCCGCATATGACGGTGCGCAACAACATCGCCTTTCCCCTGAAGAACGAGCATGTTTCGCGCCGCGAGATTGCCGCCCGGGTAGAGGCGGCAGCGCACATGCTGCGCATCGAAGGGATTCTCGATCGCAAGACCGGTGGCCTGTCCGGCGGCGACCGTCAGCGCGTGGCGCTTGGCCGCGCGATCGTGCGGCAGCCAAAGGCGTTCCTGATGGACGAGCCGCTCGGCACGCTCGACGCGGACTTTCGCGAGCTGATGTGCCTTGAGCTGCGCAAGTTACACAACGCGCTTGCCGCGACCACCGTGTATGTCACGCATGACCAGAGCGAGGCGATGGCGATGGCCGACGATATTGTCGTGATGAACCACGGGGAAGTGCTGCAGGCCGGTTCGCCGCACGACATCTATCACTTCCCGGCGAGCGTTTTTGTCGGCAACTTCATCGGCAGTCCGCCGATGAACTTCTTGCCGGTGGACGGCCCGGTCGATATCGGTCACGAGCAAGTCTATCTTCATGGCACCCCGGTTTCCGTGCCGCGCTGCGACACGGGTGCTCTTCGCGTCCTGCTGGGAATTCGGCCCGAACACGTGGTGATCGACCCACACAGCCCGTTGCGCGGCCAGGTGATCGCCGACGAATATCTCGGTTCGCATCAGGTGCTGGTGATCGAGACCGCACTGGGCACCGTGCGGGTGCGCGCCGGCAAGGACGAGGGTCTTGCCGCCGGCTCTCCGGTCGGCCTCGCGTTTCGCAAGGAACGCACGCTGCTCTATGACGCCGCAACGGGACGCCTGCTGCCGGGTGCGACACACACGCTTTCCGCAAACGGAGACGCTCATGGCTGAAATTCGGCTACGCAACATCAAGAAGCACTTCGGCGACATCGTGGCGGTGGACCGCCTGTCGCTCGACGTGCAGGATGGCGAGTTCGTCGTGCTGCTGGGACCGAGCGGTGCCGGCAAGACCACCACGCTGCGCCTGATCGCAGGTCTGGAGCGACCCGATGCCGGTGACGTGTTGATCGACGACATGATCGCGACACAGATGCATCCTTCGGACCGCGACGTCGCATTTATCTTCCAGCAATATTCGTTGTATCCGCACCTGAGCGTATTCGACAACCTGGCGTTTCCGCTGCGTTCGCCGCGCCGGCGCAGCAGCGAGACCGAGGTGCGTGAGCGCATCCACGCCGTGGCCGCGATGCTGCACATGGAGTCCAAGCTCGACAACATGGCGACGCATCTGTCGGGCGGCGAAATGCAGCGCGTGGCAATCGGGCGGGCACTGGTGCGGCATCCCAAAGTGTTTCTGATGGACGAACCGCTTTCGTCGCTCGATGCGAAGTTGCGCGAGGAACTGCGCATCGAACTCAAGCGGCTGCACCGCACGATCGGTGCGACCATCATCTATGTCACGCACGATCAGGTGGAGGCGACCACGCTGGCGGACCGTATCGGCATTCTCGAACAGGGCCGCATCGTGCAGCTCGGCACGCCGCGCGAGGTCTACGGCAATCCTGTTTCGCTTGGTGCGGCGCAGCGCCTCGGCTCGCCACCCATCAACCTGCTGCCGCCGGCGCTGCTTGATTCGGCGGCAGTGCCGGTGGGCACCGCGACTGTTGCAATTCGTCCCGAGGACGTCGTGTTGCACGACGCAGACGCGCGCAACGCACTCAATCTGAAAGTGCTCGAATATTCGCCACTGCGCCATCTGCTGATCCTCGATCGCGAAGGGACGGCCGTGGTGGCGACAACCGTTGCCGAACGCAATTTCATGCCCGGGCAGTCGGTTGGCGTTTCGCTGCCGGCGCGCAGCCTGTTGTATTTCAGTGCGGACGGCCGGAGGATCCTGACATGAACGGCAAAACGGTCATGGCGTGCATCGACGCCGCCTATGCATCGCTCAAGACGCACTCGGACGAGATCGCGTTGCTCGACCAGCAGATCGGCGACGGAGATCACATTTTCAACTTGCTGCGCGGGATGGAGGCACTGCTCGCAGTGCGCACGGAAATCGAGGCTGAAGCATTCGGGCCGGCACTCGAGCTGGCCGCGAGCAAAGTGCTTTCGACGGTCGGCGGGTCGTCGGGGCCGCTGTTCTTTTCACTGCTGAGCGGGATGGCGAAAGCGTCGGCATCCAATGCCATGGATGTCGCGGGTGTGGCCCGCATCTATGCCGGCGGCGTCGAGGCGGTCAGGCAGCGGGGGAAGACCGGCGTGGGCAGCAAGACGATGATGGACGTCCTGATTCCCGTTGCTGCCCGCTTCGATGAGCTTGCCGCCGCAGGGTCACCCGCGCGTGCGGTGCTCGACGCCTTGCCGCCGGTGGCAGAAGAGCACATGCTCGCGACGCGCGACATGCTTGCGACGAAAGGGCGCGCATCGTTTCTCGGCGAACGCTCACGCGGCCATATCGACCCCGGTGCGCGTTCCAGTCAGATCATGATTGCGGCAGTGTGCGCACATCTGGCGCAAAACAAAGCGTGAAAGGAGCGCAGACCATGAAGAAATTCATCAACCACGTCGACGATTTCCTCGCTGAAAGCCTGGCGGGATTCGCCGCCGCCCATAGCGATCTGGTCGTACTGAACAACGAGCCCGTGTTCGTGCGGCGCAAGCAACTCAAAGCCGGAAAAGTGGCGCTGGTGTCGGGCGGCGGCTCGGGGCACGAGCCGCTGCACACCGGCTTTGTGGGGTACGGCATGCTCGATGCGGCTTGCCCGGGCCAGGTTTTCACGTCGCCGACACCGGACCAGATGATGGCCGCTGCCAAAGCAGTGGATACCGGCGCGGGCGTGCTGTTTATCGTGAAGAACTACTCGGGCGATCTGATGAACTTCGAAATGGCATCGGAGATGTCCGAGGCTCCGAACGCGATGGTGCTGATCAACGACGACGTGGCGGTGGAGAACTCCAGCTATACCACCGGCCGGCGTGGTGTCGCGGGTGCCGTACTAGTCGAGAAGCTGGTCGGCAGCATGGCTGAAAGCGGCGCTGACCTTGAACAATGCAAGGCCTTCGGTGACCGGATCAACAAGCGCACGGCGTCAATGGGCGTCGCGTTCACGAGTTGCACGGTGCCCGCTGCTGGCACGCTGACGTTCAAGATCGGCGACGACGAGATCGAGGTCGGCGTGGGCATCCACGGCGAGCCCGGCCGGCGCCGGGCAAAGTTCGCGGCGGCCGATGCGATCGTGGGAGAACTGCTCACGGCGATCGTCGACGACCTCAAGCCGCCAGCCGGCGCCGAATTGCTGGTGCTCGTCAACGGGCTTGGGGGAACACCGCTTGGCGAACTTTATTTGCTGTTCAACTCGGCGCGCTTGTGGCTGCAGAAACGGGACCTGGCGGTTAGCCGGGCGCAGGTGGGTGCGCTGACGACTTCGCTAGAAATGGCGGGCGCGTCGATCACGCTGTCTGTGCTGGACGGCGAAATGCTGCGCCACTGGGACAGCCCGGTCCATACGCCGTCGTTACGTTGGGGGAAGTAGGGTGCGTCGGCAGCGAGAAACGCGCTCGAGAGCAACATCGCCGAGTACTCCCGGTCTTCAGCGCGACCGAGGCAGCAGGATCTGCGCGTCCGCACGACGGATGTCGGTGTGCCCGCAAAAAGCCAGTGTGGTATCCAGTTCCTTGTGGATGATCTCCAGTCACGTTGTGACACCAACCTCGCCCATCGCACGTAGCCCGCAGAGGAAGCTGCGGCCGATCAGCGTGCCTCTCGCGCCGAGCACAACGGCCTTTAGCACGTCCTGTCCGCTGCGGATGCAGGTGCGACGAAGTGCTCATGCAGGTGATCGACAACGTTAGCGGACATGCCAACGTTGACGCTTGGCTGGCGGCTTCGGCCTTCGGGAACCGTGGCTCCCGGCCAATTTCTGACCGTCGCGATCGGCAGCTTTCTGCGTACTGTTGAGCCGGGATAGACCGATCTGCGTCGTCAGGCCATACTCCAGTTTGGTGAGACCTCTTGCGGCAACGTGCTATCAGGGAGGACAGAGGTATGCAGATTGGTGTCCAGAGCTTTGCAAGCCGCTTGCGGCCGGTGTTCGAGACCAAAGATGCCGAGCGAACGCACGCGCTGCAGTGACTGGCGGCAACTTGCCGCATCTTCGGCCGGCGCGGCTACTCTGAAGGCCTGCTGGGCCACATCACCGTGCGCGATCCCGAACTGCCGGACCATTTCTGGGTCAACCCGGTCGGCGTCCCCATGCACCAAGTCCGCGTCTCGCACTTGGTGCAGGTTAATCACCAAGGTCAGGTCGTACACGGCAGCGGGATGGTGAACCCGGTCGGGCTGCTGCTTCACACGGCCGTCCATCAGGCGCGGCCCGAGGTCACGGCGGTGTGCCACGCGCACGCTCTGCACGCGTCGACGTGGGCCGCATTCGAGCGGCTGCTCGATACGATCACACAGGACGCATGCGTCTTCTTCGAGCAGCAGGCACTGATTCTCGAGCCTCGTGTTGTGCGCGACCCGGCCGCGGCAGCACGCTTTGCCGCAGGCTTCGGCGACAAGCGGGTGGCGATCCACGGGGGCCACGGCATCTTCACGACCGGACAGACCGTGGATGAGGCGGCATGGTGGTTCGTGTTGATGAACCGCTGCTGCGAAGCGCAACTGATTGCCCAGGCTTGTGGCGAGCCTTCACTGTGGGCTCCCGATGATGCGAGATGGCTGGCTTCGGTGCTGGGATCGCCGCAGATCGGCTGGCTATCGTTTCAGACGCTATGGGACGAAATCATCCTGAGCGGCGCCGACCTGGTGCAGTGACCGCGCCGGCGGCTTGATGGGCTGCCTGGCCAGCTTACCTGGTGAGACCGGGTTGGCCCCTTGGGGAACTCCTATGACCGCTTCGCGGGCCCTCGTATGACGATCTCGAGGACTGCTTTGGGTTGAAAGTACGCATCCTGTGAATGAACCGGTCGTTCGCGGCAGCTGATTGGCGAATGGCCGTTCAGTAGCCTATAGCGGCCCCCCCCAACGCCGATAAGCGAGTGGCGGCTCAGGCCGATGACTTGACGGGCAGCACGCGTGCACGAATGACGGATGAACCTCGGAAGCCGCCGTTCACGTCGCGCTAGCTCCAACGGCCGGAGAGGGTCGATGACGGTCTGACGCGAGTCGATCTCTGGCGATTACCCTATGCAATCAGGATCGGACCGTGATCGGCCATGTGCGGTCGCTGGGTAGTGCGACAGCTCAGCCGCTCCAACGTCTTATCGCCTTCGTCAACAGCCGCTCAAAACTCCCGACACGATCAGTTGCATTCGTCACCTTTGCCAAGACTTTTGCGCATAGTGTCGCCGGCGTCGGTCATAGAGGACGCCATCCGACGCAATGCAGACAACAATTCGTTGGACTCGGTTACGTTGCCTTCTTGATATCGTTGCCAGGCCGATTTGTCAGGATGGCGCTCGTAATAACGTGAAAGAGATGATCCCCCCGTGGCGCGAATCCGGGCTGGCCGACGAGCCAGCCGAGCGCCGACATCAGGGCGAACAGGTCGACCCCATCAATATCGGCGCGCGCCGTTCCCTCGGCTTGAGCGCGGAGCAGTAGTCGCGCGCCCGCCGAACGCAGCGCTGTGCTCGAAGCATGAAGCGCGGAGTCCGGGTCCGCGTGCGCGGTCGCAAACAAGGCGCAAATACCGCTATAGCTGCGAACGAATGCCACCCCATCGCGAAACCAGGACACCAGCGCTTCGTCAGGTGGATTCGACGTTTCGAGTTCGGCCGCCTGCTGTATCAGTTCGTCCACGTTCATGCGCAGCAACGCTTCGAACAAGGCTTCTCGTGTCGGGAAATGGCGAAATAGTGTCGCCAACCCGACGTCGGCCCGGCGGGCGATATCTCGCATGGACGCCTCGGCACCATGCTCGGTGACGACGTCACGCGCGACTGCAAGGAGATGGTCGTAATTCTTTCTGGCGTCAGCTCGCATAAATTGCCTTGACAAGCGGATCGGTGATCCGAATATAATGAACCTGTATCCGGATCAGTGATCCACAAGATACAGCACATTTGTGCAGATGGGAACAGAGGCGCAGTACGACACCACGAAAGGAGATGTCATGGGAAAGCTTGAGGGTAAGGTTGCAGTCATCACGGGTGGATCGAGCGGCATGGCGCTGGCGAGCGCCAAGCGGTTCGTTGAAGAAGGCGCGTATGTTTTCATCACGGGCCGGAGGCAGGAGGCGCTCGACGAGGCCGTCAAGCTGATTGGCCGGAACGTGACCGGCGTGCGCGGCGACGGGGCCAATCTGGACGACCTTGACCGCCTGTTCGATACAGTCAAGCGGGAAAAGGGCAAGATCGACATCCTGTTCGCGAGCGCAGGCACGGGCGAAGCCGTCCCTCTGGGCGAGATTACCGAGCAGCACTTCGATGCGACCTTCGGTCTGAATACGCGCGGAACGCTGTTTGCGGTTCAGAAGGCGTTGCCGCTGTTCAACGATGGCGGGTCGATCTTCATGACCGGGTCAGTTGCTTCGGTGAAAGGTTTTCCTGGTTATGGCGTGTATGCGGCGAGCAAGGCGGCGTTGCGCTCATTCGCACGCACGTGGCTTAACGAACTGAAGGGCAGGAATATCCGGGTGAACGTGCTGAGCCCGGGGCCGATCGCCACACCGATGCAGGACCAGGTTCTCACCGAGGAGGCGAAGCGGATGTTCGAATCCCTGATCCCGCGGGGAAAGATGGGGCGTCCTGAGGAAATTGCGACGGTCGCGCTGTTTCTTGCTTCAGACGATTCGAGCTTCGTGAATGGGGTGGAGTTGTCTGTCGACGGCGGGTTCTCGGCCATCTGAAATCGCGCAGAAAGCGTGTAGAAGGATCTTTCAACTCGACGAAGGTGATCTGATTCGTGTCAATAAATATGGATTCCTTACAATAATGAATGGAGAGTTCGCATGAACTATTCGATTATTGGCTTCGGCGCGGTAGGCCAGGCCCTCGCCCGAGCGTTTGCAAGAAAGAACATCGATGTGACCGTCGCCAGCCGGCGCCCTCCCGAGACGCTGATGCAACGGGCACGAGCGATCGGCCCCACCGTTGTCCCCGGGACGCTGCAGGATGCAATCGCGTCCGACACGATCTTCCTCGCGGTTCCGTTTTGGGAACATCGCGAAGTCGCGAAGCAGATCACAACCTGGCAGGGCAAGACGATCATCGACACGACAAATGCTTTCGGTGTTCCGGTTGAAGACCTGGAAGGTCAGCCGCCGGCCGCGGTTGTCGCCAAGGCGTTTACCGGCGCCAGGTTCGTAAAGGGCTTTAACCATCTGCCTGCTGCCGCCCTGGCCGCTGATCCGAGCGTGAATGGCGGAAGCCGCGTCGTTTTTTTGTCGAGCGATGACGAAAATGCGGTGGCACCGGTCGCTGCTTTGGCCGAACAACTCGGTTTCGCGCCGATTGCGCTAGGACCGCTCAAGGATGGCGGCTTGCTTGTCCAAGGCAGGGGGAATACCTGGGGTCAACTGATCTTCAAGGATCTCGTCAAGTTCAAATAGCGGCGCCTCACGACGAAGTCACAGCGGCCACGCACATCGCTAAACGCTTGCTGGTGATTTGACCGAGATTCCGTTGGCGCTTCTGAGCGAGTGCATGATGGCCGCTCGCGACCCGTCGGCCGCGAGCGCCCGTACTGCAGACGTGATGCGGACGGATGTCCGTTCGGAATTGGAAAGCGGCCGTTGCCAACACGGTGACCCGAATGACGGCTCGGGGTCGCGTGTTGTCGATCGAGACCGAGGGAGGTCGAGTCGCCGATGCGGTTTGCATGAGGCAGTGCGCGGCCACCAAGAGTCATTCGCCGGCAGCGCCGATTGGACATCAGGGCGACCGCTGCACACCGGCAACCGGCCGTTCGACAGGTGTTGCTGAAAGACTCGGGCCGACAATGCGCGCTTCCATCGGCTCGCGCCAGCTGGACAGTATCCCAGGTTCCTCCGAAGGTCGAATACACGCTGAGCAAAATGGGAATTGCGCTCGGACCCTCATCGAGGCGCTCATCGAATGGGCAGAATGGGCCGAAATGCGGCGGCAAATACTGGGAGATGCCTCAACCCGGTAACAGTGCAGGTAGCTCCGGAAGCCCGGTAGGTCTCGTCGAGCTGATGGTCACGCGATTGCCCCTTCGCGCCCATTCCCCCGTTCTCCGAACTGGATCGACGCGGCCGACGTATGTCAGTCACAATGATCCTCCAGGCTGTCGGGCCGTCTTGTGGTTCACGCGGCTAGTCATCGCGCAGCAGCAGTCGAGATTCCGGGCAAGCAGGAACGCCCGCTGGCGTCGTTCAGGTCGTCGAGCCTTTTCATATCCCGGATCACGTGGAAAAGATCGCGCATTGACTCGAGATCAATCAGTCTCACAAACGCAAAGGTATCCTGATAGGCACGCATCCAGGGGATCATTGCTGAAGCCGCAGCTTTTCGGCCTTCGGTCGTCACGACGAGCTGGCGTTTCCGTCGATCTCCTTCGTGGGAGATCGTTGAGATGAGC